>NZ_JAAUWS010000027.1:0-33522 GCF_014694465.1 Vibrio sp. S11_S32
CAACCATTTCGAGCAATTAAACGATAAATAGTATGCATGCTGGCACAATAACTTATCTTTTCCTTTTTCATTCGTCCAGCCATTTGCTCAGGACTGAAACCGAGGCTTAGGAAAGATTTCACTTTGTTATTAAGCTCATTCGTCACTTTCATAAATTTAGCGGCACAAGAACGCTTACGGAGTGCATTGGCATGCGCCGTTATTGCTGTATATCGACCTTGAGGGCAGCGTCCCAACTCTGATGATATCGATTTATTTCCCCGTTTAAGTTCTTTACTTATTTGACGGGCTGAAAACTCTAATTGCACCAGGGCTTCAATCTGGTATCGTTCAACAAGAGTCAGCTGTTTGTATTGTTTCCCCATGTGGGTACCTTGGTTATTGTTTGAGAACTTCAGGCTACGAGCAGCTGGCTCTCGTGTCTATACCAAGTGTGTCGGTTATTCTGAGAATCTAGGAATTATCTATAATCATCAATCTACAGTTTCTAACGAGATTGAACATCATTTTAATTTTCAAAACCACACAACCACAAAAGAAAATGTTTCTAGTTTTGGGGCATTATCGATTCATCTTTCAATGTCTTTCTTGATGGTATTGAAACTGTTGATTGAGATGTACTCTTATCTTGCGGTATTGCTATTATTTGTATTTATATTGATTTATATCTTTACTGTACAAATTATGCGCGGCTTACGTGAAGGGGATAAGCAATTTTATGATGCCTTAACCCAGACCTATAACCGTAATGGTTTGCATCAAAAAGTGTATAAAAAAATCGAAAAAGCACTGGCTAATAATCGCGATGCGCATATTTTTTCGGTCGATGCCAACAAATTTAAACAAACCAATGATAAATATGGTCATGATATGGGCGATAGAGCGATCGAACTGATTGCCGTCGCTCTGCGACATATTTGTAAGCACGATGATGATGTGGTGCGTTTGGGAGGCGATGAATTCTTAGTCGTGCTCTACATTCCAAGAACGGTTGAGTTTGATCCTGAACAGTTTATGGAGAGAGTGAATCAGAAAATCACTTATGATTGTAAGGCGCGTTCGATCCCCTATTTTTCAGTCAGTGCCGGTTATGCCACATTTGATCTTAATAGCCAGCAAAGTTTGGAACAAACATTAAAATTAGCGGATTCAATTCTGCTTAATACTAAATCGATTGATAAAATCGAAACGATTTGTGATGAGTTTGATAGTTTCGGTATTAATTTATCTGATGAAGAAATCGTACTAAAATTAACTATGAACGACCGGATGAATTACATTCAAGCTGAGCATTTATTACAAAATGAGCTGAATGACGACGTGTTAAATATTTATCATGGTAAACTGACTTACTTGATGAGTAATTACTTCAAAATGATGTATTCGTGTAATCGTACCAATGATAATTTGCACGAACATCGTATGAAAATTGTTGATAGCCATCATGTGGCAGGGGTTCCCATGTCGGTGTTTTACTTCTTATTTATTAAGTACAGTAACTTCTTATTTCGTGAAATGGATTTAACCAATGAAGAAATGGTGGTGAATAACCGCGTATTATCTTATGAATTACACTTTATCTCTAGCTTGAAGACTCGATAAATGCAGTAATCATAAAGATATAGAATTAGAAATGCCGAGTAATGTTACTCGGCATTTTTTGTTCAATATCTACGATGGTATCATTATCGCGTTTAACGAATGATCATTTGATCACGCTCAGGACCAACAGAAACCATGCTTACAGGTACGCCCATTAGTGCTTCAATGCGCAGTACATAATGTTGCGCCGCAGACGGTAGGCTTGCAAAAGTGCGACAGCCAGTAATGTCTTCGCTCCAACCTTGCATTTGCTCATAAATAGGGCTTAATGCTGCCGTTTGAGGCCAGATTGGGTTTTCACTGTGATCGCCATCGTAAGCCACACAGATTTTCAAATCGGTCATACCCGATAGGCAATCAATTTTGGTGAGTGCGATTTCTGTTGCCGCTTGCAGTTCGACACCATTGCGAGTCGCCACCGCATCGAAATACCCCATATCACGCGGACGACCGGTTACTGCGCCATATTCATTAGCACTTTCACGGAAGTTATCTTGTTCTTCCATTGCAGTCACTAAAGTACCCGTACCAACTGATGAGCTAAATGATTTTGCTACCGCCACAATGCGCTCTGGGCGAAGGGCTGGCAAACCGCTACCAATACCGGCATAAGCGGCGGTGACATTCGAAGAAGTAGTGTATGGATATTCACCGTAAACTAAATCGCGGCCCGCACCTAATTGCGCTTCAAATAATAAATTGGCATCTTGTTTTTGGAGCGCTTTTAAAGGCTCAGTCACATTACAAATAAACGGACGCCAAGCTGCGGTTACCTCTAATAACCACTCGGTCATCTCACTGGCACTTTGCGAAAAATCACAGCTAGGGTAGAGCGCTTTAAGTTGTGGCATCTTCCAATCAAGCATAAATTGAATACGTTCTTGCAACACTTCAGGTTGATTTAACCAACCCACTAAAATGCCTTTTTTCATTACGCGATCGCCATAAGCCGGTGCGATCCCTTGACGAGTCGAACCATAAGCAGCGTCGCCTAAACGTTGTTCTTCTAATGTATCTTCTAGCGCATGCAACGGTAAACACAAGGTGGCGCGATCAGAAATACACATCTTAACTTCGACGCCTGCCGCTTTTACTTCGGCCATTTCTTCGCTTAATGCTGCTGGGCTAATCACCATGCCAGGACCAAGCACCGCAATACAATCGGGATTAAAAATACCACTTGGAAGTTGGTGCAATTTAAAGGTGCCAAAATCGTTTACAACCGTGTGCCCGGCATTATTCCCACCTTGAAA
Organism: Vibrio sp. S11_S32; assembly: GCF_014694465.1. Classification (NCBI taxonomy): domain Bacteria; kingdom Pseudomonadati; phylum Pseudomonadota; class Gammaproteobacteria; order Vibrionales; family Vibrionaceae; genus Vibrio; species Vibrio sp. S11_S32. The sequence continues at coordinate 2,856 of NZ_JAAUWS010000027.1, forward strand.
ACGAATACTTGCGGCGGCATTATCGGCTAAAAAATCCACGATACGGCCTTTGCCTTCATCACCCCAGTTTGCACCTACAACAACAATAGACGGCATAATTTATTCTCCAAATTGATTGAATAAACATCTTATGCTCACTGTTAAAATATGAGAAATTAATTATAATTATAGTCTTGATAAGAAATTCATATCGCCTTGTGGTGACTAACTTACTCTTTGAGCCAGTGAGCGATGATGGCTGAAGGGAAGCAATAATGTTTGAGGTAACGAAATGTTAGATATTCATTGGTTAAAAACCTTTGTCACCCTGGCGGAATTAAAGCATTTTGGCAAAACAGCCAATGAGTTGCACATGACCCAGCCGAATGTCAGCTTGCACATTAAACAGTTAGAAAAAACCACACGGGTAAAACTGATCGAGCGTAATCCATTTTGTTTAACCCAAGCAGGTTTACGTCTGTTAGCAACGAGCCAAAATACCTTGCAAGAGTTGCAAATGTGCCAATCGGATCTCAATACAATCAATGACTTAAGTCAGGGTACACTCACCATCGCCGCTAGTGATATTATTTCGCGCTTATTATTGATCGGTCCTTTTCAATTATTTAAAGCCCAGTTTCCAGGGATTGATTTTTCGCTGCTTAATACCACGTCATCGCAAGCTTCTGCTTTAGTGAAAAGCGCCGAAGCAGATTTGGGTTTTGTGATCGCGCAAAAAGAAAGTGAGCCGCTGCATTTTACTGAGTTGCAACAGATTAAGTGGTGTGCATTAGGGAATAATTTGACGTTGTGGCAACAAGCAAAAGCGGATGACAATATCCGCTTATCGGAGCCTCCAACCTTGATTTTATTGGGGCATGATACTCGAACCCGCGATTTACTTGATAGTGCGCTGCCGTCACTCAACTTACCTAAATATCGCATTATGGAAGTCGGCAGTGTGGATGCGCAAATTGATTGGGCTGAAGCGGGATTTGGGGTCGCCATCGTGCCTGATTTTTCATTGCGAACCAAGCCAAATTTAACCACTACCGTGACGCCATTACCGCAATTTCCCACCACCAGTTTAGGTTATATTGTGAGGCAAAATCAGGTGCTATCAAAAGCAATCAAGCAATTACTGCATTGGGTTAATGATGAGATTAAAGCGGTTTAATATTACTCGTTGATTACTGATTATTGCTAGTTGCTTGGGTATGTTGCAACTGCTGCTCATAACGCTGATCTTCTTCGGCTTGCAGTTTGTCGGCGATTTCTTGATACAGCGCGAGGCTGGCGGCGACTTCTTCTTTATCTATGGTGTTCATCACAAAACCGACGTGGATCAGGACAAAATCTCCGATCTCTAGTGGCTCTAGCATTAAATGCGTGCTGACGCGACGTTGTACGCCAAGTGACTCAACCGTAACGGTGAGATCATCATGCACTTCAATCACTTGTGATGGAACAGATAAACACATATTCAATACTCTTTATGTTGGGTTAAGAAAAAGCGCGACGTTGGGGTAAATATAATGCGCCAGCGGCTAAGTTTGCGCCTTGTAGATCCAATGACCAACTGGCATGAATCGAATAATTTGCCGCTAAACGACGACACAGTCTGCGGGTAAACACGTCATATTGAAACTCATCTCCGGCTAATAATATGTTTTTGATCCCCACTTGATTATCGGCTTGCTCGATCCATTGGCTTATTTCATCGGCTAATGAGTCTAAAAATCCAAATGCTAATGCAGAAATATGACCATTATCGTCATTATTGCTTTGTTGTGAGTGCTCGGCTAAACAAAAACTCATTAAACTTTTAAAGCTTTGGCACCAGTCAAAGCTGTTATGTGTTTTGGGGCCATCAACTATTTCTTGTTTTGGAAAATCAATACGTGCGGAATGTTCGGTTTTAAAACGGCTGGCATGGGCGAGTAATCGTTCCACACTGCGTTGATTATCGCTCGTCGTGTGAGGGTGTGATAAGCCTAAAATAGTGGCGGCGATCACCAATAATGAGGTGAGATTTTGAGTCGGTTGTGCCAATGTCAATTGTGATAGCGCGGCATATTCTGCTGGGTAAGCGGCTTGAAATTTATCAATCACATTGTGCTCAGTTAACAAATTGCCTTCGATACTGGGCGCAATCGAAGCGCGTAATTGTTGGATTAACGCGCTACCTTCATCTGGCAGCAATGGAAATTGCAATTCACTTTGAGGCTTGTCTTTTTCGATTCTGCCATTGTCACCAATACGGTTACTGGTCAATAGCTGGCTTAAATACGAGCGACTGAAAAAGAGGGTCGCGGTGTCTTTTTTATGAGTCGAGCCATGTGCCAGTTGCGCGGCATAGAAAGCATTAAATGCCTGATCCTTTGCTTGAGACTTGGCATTCGTCGTATCGAACTCTACACCACTCAATGTCTGATCTCGGCCAATATAAAGGCGATTTTTAAGCATTTGTGCCTGATAATCACCGATAATAGCGTTATCGTGCAAACTGTCGATATTAGTGGTTAAGGCGAGATCATGCGGTTGTTGCAACCAGATCCAATGTTGGTCGATAAAAGCCATTTTCGGGATCGGATCCACTGAGCGATAAAATACCCAATCAATGCCTTTTTGACGTAGATATTCAGTAATGATAATTAAGGCGCGGTTATAAGCAAAACGGACATCACAACGGGCGGCATAGTCTAGGTCGGCATGAGCATCCGCTTTAGTCGTGAGGCTAATCGCCGGTTTTTCAAAACAAGAAAGCGTGATCACTTGTTCGTGACTGGCATTAAAATACTGACTGAGAGTATTTGGGTTACACACCAAGATTTGCGGGCGCAATTCAGCCGATTGTCGCGAGGATAAGCCTTGGTTATTCACTGTCTGGTGAAACGTATCTTGAGTGCTTAAGGTAATGCCAAGCTCATCAATAGTGGCGGTATTTTCAGCCAATAATGTTTGCGCCAATGCCAACAGGCGATCTTTGGTTAACGAGTGCATTGATTGAGTTTGATAGTGCGCTTCACCATGACAACACGGGCATTTTAGCTCGATTTGACCAAACTGAGGGCTTTGATTGTCACCCAATAAAGGGGCGCAACTGGCACAATAATCAAGTTGGATCAGCTGGTGGTGCGGGGTGCTCGTGGTGTCTGCCGCTTTAAATAATCGCTTGCGGTTTGGTTTGAGTAATCTTGGGTTAGGCAGTGCGTGCACTTCACTATTGCCTTGTTTTTGTTCAAGCGGCGCAATATTGGTTTTGACTAAATGAACCGATAATAAGAAATCGTGCGCAATACGATCGGCTAAGGCTTCTAATTGGGCTTGAGTGCCTTGTGCTTCAATCCGGTAGCGGTAGTGACCATTTTTCAAATAACGATTATCGATACTGATTTGAGCCAGATCAGCTTGCAAGCTTGGGTCTGACGGGCTTAATAACTGATTACATAAGTGCTGATAAAAAGGCACTGGCTGAGTACAGATAAAATCAAAACAGAATAGAGTGGTGGTCATTATAGTTACTCAAAATGATGGCGTAAGATAGTTGCTCAAGGTCGTTGCTCAAGAAAGTTGCTCAAAATAGCAGCTCAATAATTAACGTTTCTGCGCATCTGGGATCACAGTGTCGATGGTGATCGCTTGTTTCACGGTGCAGCTAAACCCAAGTGAGGTTAAGTGCTGCAGCAATTGTTTTTCCATAGTTGGAACCGAACGATAAATCGCCGAAGTGAGTCCCATAAACATAGGTTCAATCACGGTTGGAATAACGCCTAACACAAAGGTATGAGGTCTATCACCCACCATTTCCATCATGATCAAAGTTTGTAGCATTTCGACTTCATGGGCACTGCCTTGCCAATCGACTTCTGGCGGCGCGTGATCAAAATCGAAAAAGTAGACATCGCCAAATTGACCATCGGCGCTGTTAACGGTATCGACCACAATTAAATCGTCGTAAGTGGCCAACATCGGGATCAAGCCGTGGGCGAGGGTGCCGCCATCAACAATATCAAACTCATGCTCTGGGTGAACAATCGTGTATTTATCGGCAATGTAATTGATAAAATGCACACCAATGCCTTCATCGCCATACAAAATATTGCCAATACCAAGCAGTAAGATGCGTTTAGGGCTTTTAAAATGCTTGCTGTCTTGAGGCTGCGCCGAGCTCTGGCAAGCCGGTTTGGCCTCGCCAGAGTGATCGTTTGTAATAGCAGAGTTTGTCATTATCAACTCTTGTTATCGGTATGAGAATCAACAGTGTCGGCTTGTTCGTGGCCGTCTTCATCATGTTCAGTATGGTAATCGTAGCCTGAAATGATGGCATCCACCGCGGCTTTCTTAAAGCGAATACCGGTCCAAATCGCCAAGTAAACGTGTAAGAACAAGAACACAATAAACACCCAAGTAAACCAATGGTGAATATTACGGACGTTGGCCAAACCGCCGCAGATCATGGTGAGCCAAGACGCAAACCCATATAGAAATCCGCCTAAGCCTTCATGGTACACGTTGGCATACAGCGCCAATCCGGTAAATACCATCACCAATGAACATGTATAGAAAGTCGCATAAGTGACTAACTGCATTGGTCCATAAAGTCCGGCCTTTTCATCCGGTTGGCCTAAGAAAATGTAAGCTTTGATCTGTGATACCCAGCGATCGTAACTTAATGCATCGCGTAACGATCGTCGTTCGCTGTTATCGCGAGAAAATAAGAATAAGTAACAACGGGTAATGGTAATGCCGGCAAAGATAAAGCCGAACACCAAGTGGGCAAAGCGTACCCAACCTTGAACCAAGACGTCTGAAGATTTAGGCGTCATAAGAAATGGCCAAGCAATATAAAATCCGCTGGCGATTAGCGTCACAATGGACAGAAAACGCAACCAGTGAAAAATACGGATCAGCGGCGAAAAGGCAAATTCTCGCATGGTCGGAATGTGCTTAGCGCGACCTTTTTTAGGTGTTTTTTTATCAAGCTGTTGTGATACTTCACTCATCGCTTTATGTCCTTTGAGATAGCCTGAGAAGCTTGGATGCTCTCCGTCCTACTTAACACTAGATGCCGAGTAAAACGGAGAAATTAAGGAAAATAACGGCAAGAATTAACCGGCAGTATTGACCTTAAATGCGCCCAAAGACTGCTTGTTGTAATCCATAACGTGAACCGAGCAAGACATGCAAGGATCAAATGAATGGATAATGCGCAGTACTTCTAATGGCTTAGTTGGATCTTCTAATTTAATACCGACTAATGAAGCTTCGTAAGGCCCCATTTTGCCGTTGACATCGGTTGGACCTGCGTTCCATGTGGTTGGCACGACTGCTTGATAGTTTTCAACCTTGCCGTCTTTAATGCGGATCCAATGACTGAGCATGCCACGCGGCGCTTCAATCATTTGATGACCTTCATACACTTTACTTGGGTCGATCACCGGTTCGATATAGGTTGATTCATCCACTTCAATATTGCTGACTAACGCATTGAAAGTTTTTTCACTCTCGCGTAGGTTGATCACGCTTTGTAGCATACGACCGGCAGTACGACCAAGGGTGGTAAATAATGCGGTTACGGGCAGACCCGCTTTATTTAAGAACGCATCGACTTCTTTCACCACCACCTCATTGCCACGAGCGTAGTTAACGATCAAAGTGGCTAATGGGCCGACTTCATACGCTTCGCCTTGGTAGCGAGGTGATTTAACCCAAGAGTATTTGCCGTCTTCATTAAGCGTTGGCAATTTACCATTGATGGTATCGCGCTCCACAAAGCCGGTGTAATCGGGAATGGTGGTGCCTTGATACGGATGCTGAGGGGCATCGGCGGTGTACCAAGAGTGAGTGACATCTTCTTTAATATCATCTGGATTAAGGTCAAAGACTTTAGACAGATCGCCGTTTTTCACCACACCTTGAGTAAATAAGTATTCGCCTTTATTAAGCAAGAACTCATCGGTACATAAGAAGTTTTTCACATTTAAGCCGCCCAATGCACTGGGTTCGGTTTTAAACGCGTCGGCTGCCATCAGAATGTCTGGGTAGTAGGCGTTTTCAATAAAGTTACCCACTTCATCCAGTTTTTGTTTCCACTCTTGCAAGCGAGCAGGGCTTAGCATGTCGCGTACTGAGGTGATCCCGCCAACCACAATAGATTGAGGATGTGGTGATTTACCGCCGAAAATAGCCAACATTTGTGCCGCAACACGTTGGACTTCTAATGCTTTTAAGTAATGCGATAGGGCGATCAAGTTTTGCTCTGGGCTAAACTTGTAGGTTTTGTTGCCCCAATAACCGTTAGCAAAAGGCCCTAGCTTTCCAGTATCGACTAAGCCTTTTACTCGTTGTTGTACTTGGCGTAGATCGCCTTCACCACAAGCAATTGGAGTGTCAGAATATTGCATAGCCACTTGCGCCGCTTTTGCAGGACTGGCACTTAACGCAGAAACCACATCGACCCAATCTAAACCATGCAGATGATAAAAGTGCACAATGTGATCGTGTAAATGCAGCGCTGTCATCATCAGGCTGCGGATATATTTAGCGTTAACTGGGATCGACATGCCTAACGCATTTTCAATTGCTTCAGTGCTGCAACGGTAATGAGAATAGGTACACACACCACAAATACGTTGCACCATCAGGCCAACATCCAGTGGAGAACGATCTTTAACAATTACTTCAATGCCGCGCCATAAGGTAGACGATGCCCACGCTTTTTGAATGACATTGTCGGCATCTACTTCAACTTCCACTCGTAGGTGGCCTTCAATGCGGGTAATAGGGTCAATGACAACACGTTTGTTCATAAATCAATCATCCAATGGTTTAGCAAAGAAACTGGTGACGGCATGTGCGCCGATCCCGACAACCGCAGCGCCTAGCACAACCGCGCCAACGGTATCTGCTGTGCTGTCTAATCCGGTTAATAAACGGCGGCTTAGTGGTTTTTCGTAGTCCGACATGGCATCCCAAAAATCGGGTTCAGAACAACCAATGCAACCGTGTCCGGCTAAAACAGGCCAACTTGTGTGACCGTTAAAACGTTCAGTCGGACAGTTGTTATAAGTGTATGGACCTTTACAGCCCATTTTGTATAAGCAGTAACCATCTTTGGCTTCTTGGCTACCAAACTCTTCCACAAATTCGCCTGAATCGAAGTGACCACGACGCTCACAGTTATCGTGTACGCGCGCGCCATAGGCCCATTTAGGACGGTTAAACATATCCAGCGGAGGCAGTTTGCCGAACATGATGTAATACATTAAGGTGCCAACAATATTGCGCTCATTGGGTGGGCAGCCACCTAAGTTGATCACCGGTTGTTTCACTACTTCATGCACGCCTTTCGCGCCGGTTGGGTTTGGCGCAGCCGCTTGAATGCCACCAAAAGAAGCACAGGTACCTACCGCGATAATTGCTGCGGCATCTTTGGCTACTTGCTGAACTCGGCTCAGACCGGTTTCACCATGTGGACCTAAGGTTAAAAATGAACCGTTCGCTGCGGTGGGGACGCCGCCTTCAACCGCTAATAAGTAGTTACCTTTGTAGGTTTCTAGCGCGTGTTGTAGGTTTTCTTCTGCTTGAAAGCCAGAGGCCGCCATTAGTGTTTCGTGATATTCCAATGACACATGATCAAAAATCAACGAATCAATAGATGGGGTATCCGCGCGGATCAAAGACTCAGAACAACCGGTACACTCAGCGAGATGCAACCAGATCAAAGGGACGCGATCGGCAATTTCGGCCGCTTGTGCTACTAAGCTGGTAAACGGATTTGGCAATGCCAACATGGACGTGACAATCGCGCTCCATTTCATAAAATCGCGGCGACTGATGCCTTTAGCGGCCAGTTTTTCCGGCAGGCTATCACCATCACGCGGCGCGAGCAGCTTAAGTTTATCAAGGCGTTTTTGGCCTTGCTGGAAGAGAGCTTCATGAGTGTCCATGTTTCATACCTTTTGATAAAGGGAGCAATGATCGTGCATACAAAGAACTTCTGCCCAATGAGCTTGGACAAGAATGGATCTTGGTAACAGACGCAGAGTAGAGTATTGGAGTTAAATCATGTGTTAGGGGAATGAGCGTTAGAAGAATAAGTACTAAGCAATTGAATGTTAGATCAATAAAGATCGACCACAGAAAAAAGCATAGGTACCACGCTATTTATTCACACTATGATTACAATACCCATACAGTTTATAGGTATTTTGCCAGTCGTGGTAGCACTTGACGCGTATTTTTGTAATATTTACTTACATTTGACAGTAATCAAACCGCCAAGGCGATAACAACGGCGGTTTGATGTTTGATATTCGACGTAGCAGTGTCAATGGTCTTAAAATTGTTGATCAAATTGAGGTCGAATTGAACGCATTCAGCGGTGTTTAAGCCGCCAAATAATTAACAAATTCGCGGCAATAATTCGCCTTGTGGCAATTCTAAATAACGACGACTGCCCCAAGGACTATGTAAAATCACTTTATGGTTGCCATCTTGATTATGGGCAGCGTTACCAATGTGACTCGCAGAAGCTGAGAAATGACGCAGCACCGCTAATGTGGCTTCAACTTCGGCTTGTGGAACCGCGATCACCATCGTACCTTCATTGGCAAGATCGTAAGGTTCAAAGCCATACAATTCGCATAATCCTTTCACTTCATCGCTGACTGGAATATCGGCTTCATTGATGTTCATTTCGACTTTTGATAACTCGCACCATTCATTTAATACCGCCGAGATCCCGCCGCGAGTGGCATCGCGTAGGGTGCGCACGGTGATATTTTTATCAAGCAGAGCTTCAACCACTGGCCAAAGTGTGGCGCAATCACTGGTGAGATCGGACGCCAGTTTTAACGCATCGCGCGCCATTAAAATGCAGCTGCCGTGGCAACCAATGTCGCGTGATACTAAAATTGCATCGCCATCTTGGATCGCACTGGCCGATAGGGTTTGCTGGTGATAAAAACTGCCGACGCCGGTGGTGTTAATAAACACGCCATCGAGTGTTCCCTTTGGCACTACTTTGGTATCGCCACACACAATTTTTGCGCCAGAGACTTCAAGCTCTTTTTGCATGCTCTGCACGATGGTTTTGAGCTCGGCGTAATTAAAGCCTTCTTCAATCATAAAGCTGCAACTTAAATATTCTGGTTTTGCGCCCATCATGGCGAGATCGTTCACCGTGCCTGCGATCGCCAGTTTTCCAATATCACCGCCGGCAAAAAATATCGGTGCGACGGTAAAGCTGTCGGTGGTAAAGGCGATTTTTCCGTTGGTCGGCAGCACGGCGGCATCTTCGGTTTTAAGTAAGATGTCATTGGCGAAATGACGGAAGAACAGATCGTGGATCAAGCTATTCATTTCTTGGCCGCCGCCGCCATGACTTAATTGAATTTGTTTCATCGTGTTTTCACTTTTGATTGAGTTAGACCAGAATAACGGTAGTAAGCATTGCACGCCCCTTCAGAGCTCACCATGCAACTGCCCATTGGTTGAGTTGGAGTGCAGTTTTTGCCAAACACTTTGCATTGATCCGGTTTTGCCAAGCCGCGTAAAATATCGCCACACTGACAAGCTTTATGATCATTTAATGGTTCGGTCGATAAGTGAGTTTTAAAGATCAGCTCGGCATCTAAATGGGCGTATTTATCGCGTATTTTAAGTGCCGAATCTGGGATGTCACCCAAACCACGCCAACGGAAAGAACCACGAATTTCAAACACGTCATCAATTTTTGATTGTGCCGCAAGATTGCCTTCCATGGTTACTGCGCGATTATATTGGATTGCAACCGGTGGCATGGTCTCACTTTGCGCCGCTTCAATCGCCAGTTCGACCAACATCAACATAGATTGCATCACATCGACGGGTTCAAATCCGGCCACTACTACAGGTAATTGATATTGATCGACCACGCGTTGATAGATTTTGGCGCCGGTGATCACGCTAACATGCGATGGGCCGATAAAGGCGTTCACTTTAGCGCGACCATCTGACATCACGGCATTAATGGCGGGTGGTACTAATACATGGTTGCAATGAATATAGAAGTTACTGAGCTGTTGTTGCTCGGCCAGCAGCACTAAGATCGCGGTCATTGGGGTGGTGGTCTCAAAACCAATCGCAAAGTAAATGACCGATTTTTCAGGGTTTTCTTTGGCAATGGTGAGCGCATCCATCGGATCGTAAATCGGGCGAACATCACCGCCACGGGCGCGGCATTGGGCTAAGCTACCCTTTGAACCGGGCACGCGGATCATGTCGCCAAGCGTGACTAAAATAGTGTCGGGCATCATCGCCAGTTCAATCGCTTGATCGATCCGCTCTTTTGGCATCACACACACAGGGCAACCTGGACCATGAATAAATTCAATATTATCTGGCAGTAATTGGGTTAAGCCATATTTCATAATGGTATGCGTATGGCCGCCACACACTTCCATTACTTTGAGTGGATGAGGTAGTTGCTTAGCTTTTATTTCGATTTGTTGTGCCAAAGACTTCATTACTTGAGGATCACGAAAGCCTTGGTAGAGTTGTTTTAAATCCATAATATGCGTCCTCTCAAATTAATTAAACAGAGCCTGAGCTTCTTCTGGGCTCATGTTTTCGAGCATAGAACGGTATTCGGCTAAGCTTTCTTGTGCTTCTTGTTGGTTGAGTTTGCTAATGGCAAAACCGACATGGATCAGCAAGTAATCACCAATTTCTAAAGGCTCAGCAATCAGGTGAGTGCTGATCTGACGTTGTACGCCTAAAGTATCGACCGTGACAAGATTGTCCTCGTCGTGAAATTGACAAATTTTTGACGGTATACATAAACACATAATATTTCTCTTGATGATTTTATGATGGAACAATGTGGTCGGCTGGCAATGTATCTCGTTCCGGCTTTTGATGCGCCGCGAACCACAATTGACCTGCCGCAATTCCACCATCATTTAAAGGTAGCGTTTGGCTAACATAATAGGGTTTGTTGTTGGTTTTTAATTGCTGGCACACGATATCCATTAACACTCGGTTTTGGAATACACCACCACAAAGCACGATCGGCAGTTGTGAATGTTGCTCGCTTATTGCCAACACAAAATGACTTAACTGGCTAAACAACAATTGCGCCAGTTTTGATTGAATTTTTTCGGTTTGTTGCGCGCTAGATTGCGCCGCTTTCAATGGGTTAACTTTAAGCGCGTCAATACTCATGACCAGCAAAGGGAGCCAATCGCATTGTTGCTGGTTAATTTCAAATAAATGGGCCGCAATGGGCAAGCTTGATGTGGAGTCGAGTTGCAGTGCTAATTGTTCTAACTTTAAGCCACATTCACCTTCGAAATTGACGCTTTCTATGTCGGTGACTAATGCGCAATAGGCATCAATAAAGCGTCCGATCGAACTGGTGTAAGGGCTGTTAATGCCTTTACTCCACAAAACATGCCAGTTATCGAGTTGATGCTCGGGGAGTGATGCAAACGCGTTAAGTTGCAGCGCTTTGATTTGATCCAGTGAATAATATTCGAGTAATAAGGCCAACAATAAACGGGTCGGAGAGGTGATCGCTTGTTCGCCACCAATTAAACGGAACGGTTTTAATGAACAGCAACGTTGGCTGGTGGTGGTATTGGCAATCAACACTTCACCACCCCATAATTCACAGTTTTGTTCTAAGCTTGTCGCCAATTCGTCGGGTTGACCAAAGCCGGTACCATCAAAGCTAAACCCTAATACGGTTTGATTTAATTGATGTTCTGCCATAACCGATAACACATGGGCGTAGTGGTGCTGAATGGTATCTAATTTAATCTTCGCTATTAATGGCTCTACGACTTGCTTTTGAACTGCCAGCTTGTGCGTAAGCTGCTGTTGCGCCCAAAGGTGACTGACATATCTCGGGTGTTGATCACACACATAATGCGCCACCGTTATTTGGTGTAGTTGAGTGAGGCTGTTAATGCGCTGTTGATAATCTTGCTGCATTTCTAAATTGGTTAAATCGCCAATATACGGGCTAATCAGCGCTTGGCTTTGAGCGTTATTTTGCCCCGCGCCAATCGCAAACGAGACTTTTTGTTGTGCCCCTGCGGCCAGTATCGGTTGCTCGATCGTGTTTGGTAGCGGGAAGTAAAAAGGCGCAAAGCCTCGGCCTAAACGCAGCATTTGGCGCTGACCGCCGGCAAAGTGGACTAAACTGTCATCGCACGCATTGATGATGTCGCGAGGGTGATCGAGGATGCCTGCCAGATCGAGTTTAAATGTGGCGGCAACATCGGCACCGTTAATCAAAATCGGTTGGCCAGAGCGGTTAGCACTGGTAAAGACTAACGGTGTCTCTAAATAATCAAACAATAAATGATGCAGCGGCGTGTAGGGCATCATCAAACCTAGATACGGCACGTTAGTTGCGATGTTGCTCACTAGCTTACTCGCTAGATTGCTCGCTAAATTACCGGCTAAATTGCTCAATACTGGTTTGAATGTATGGGCGCGAGTTTGACGTTTACGCAACAAAGTGATTGGGCGTTGTTGCGATTCGAGTAATTGCCATTCGGGCGCGCTCGCCTCGACATAATGCTCGGCTTGAGCGCGATTTTTCACCATGATCGCTAAAGGTTTGGTTGGGCGATGCTTACTGGCGCGAAGTTTATCAACCGCCTTGGCATTCGTGGCATCACACACTAAATGAAAACCGCCAATGCCTTTAATTGCCACTACGCCACCGGCTAAAATAGCGTTAGCAGCGTGTTGTAATACTTGATCTGAACTTAATTTTAAATCCGGTATGGTCGAATAATTCGCCATCCGCCATTGGATTTGAGGGCCACAATTGGGGCAACTGATCGGCTGAGCATGATAACGACGATCGCTTGGATCTTGATAGGCTTGCAAACACTGATCGCACATGGCGAAATCGGCCATTGAGGTGTTTTTTCTGTCGTAGGGCAGCGCTTTAATGATGCTAAAACGGGGGCCGCAATGAGTACAGTTAGTCAATGGGTAGCGATAATAACGGCTATTGGGATCATAAATATCGTCTAAACAATCTGCGCACAAACTAAAATCGGGCGACAGATGAGTACTGAGTTGGTTGGTTGAATTCACCAAGTTGGCGTTTGGACTGGCGTGAATTGAAAACTGGTTTTGATAGTCTGCTGCGATGTGTTGTTCCGATAGCACATCCAGTTCACCGACCTCGATGTTATCGATATGGCTTAATGGCGGCGCTTGTTGAGTGATATTGCGAATAAAAAGCTCAAGTTCAGAGTCAATGCCTTGAACTTCAATACTAACGCCTTGCGAGTGGTTCAGTACCCAACCGACTAATTGATGTTGTTGCGCCATGCCAAAGATAAAAGGGCGAAACCCCACACCTTGTACAATGCCACTCACTTCAATATGTCGACGTTTCAGCACGCTTATTACCTTTTATTATTCGCAGTAAACTTTGTTAGAACTCAATTTTATTAACGATAGATATTATGAGCATTCGATTTTGACTCGCTCGCAAGGTTTAGATTCATTTTGCGGGTGATAAATATGAATGTTTTTTGTGCAAGCAAAGTGTATGGCGTTATGGGAAGTGTGATGTTGATCTTTGTCATGAACTCAGTCGTTATCGGCGGAGAATACGTGCTTCAGCTAGGCAGGAAATAATAAAAATTAAGCCAGAACAAATCCTGACTTAATTTTTATAAAAACTAAATTAAGCGAATGCGACGATAACGCCACACACAGCCGTCACTTTAGCCAATAGTTTGGTTGGGATAAAGCGTGCGGCATAGAAGCCCATAGACATAATAACCACAGATGAGAAACACATACCAAGGCTAAATGAGACTAAGCTTGAACCGTTAAATTCTGCGCCGTGAGCCCAGCCGTGGAATAAAATCAATGCGACAGAAGCGACATTCAATAACATTTTTTTCATGTTGTTACCGGTGCGAGCTTGATTCCATAAACTGAAAGCAGCAATAAATAAAGAACCGGTGATCAAGGCTTCAACGCTTGGTGCACCTGCAAACTGAGCGCCAAGCACTAAACCGGCTAGCATCACCATCATCGTTGTGGCGATCATCATCATGGCTTTCTTAGCATCGTTTAAATGCTGCGCCATCACGCCAATTGCCAATAGCATTACTAAGTGGTCTAACCCTGAAAATGGGTGAGTCACGCCGTCTGCTAGTGAATTATGAATATGAGGAGGCCCCATGTGAGCAGAGGCAATTGGTGAAAGTAGAAGCGTACCAATAGTAATAATGCCGATGGTGGTTTTTTTCATTTTTAATCCTTAGGAGGCTAGAATCAGTGTTAAAGAATTGCTCTTGATACCATGACCGAAAAGTAACCCATGACACTGTAAAAAGTTGACCACAGTGTTTAGCAAAATTCGAGCCAAAATGTGTCAAAATATTACATTGATGTATCTGGTTGTTTTTAAACGGTTTTAATTGGTCGGGAACGAGAGGTTGTTTTATTAAATTGAATTGGTTCGTCAAATATGACTCGTCACCGACATATTTGACTTGCAAAATAACTGGCAACAGTCAGACACGCTGATTATTCTCCTTTTTTAACGTGCTTCTTTTGATGCGTATCAAATTAGATTGGGAAATTGAGTGGTTTAATGCAGCCAATCAATTTCTTCACTGCGTACAAGGAATCTTTTTATGCACGAAATGTCTATCAGCATGGACACCGTTAATTTGGTAGTCGAATCGGCTGAAAAACAAGGCTTCACAAAAGTGACTGCAGTGTTGCTAGAAATTGGCGCTCTTTCTTGTATTGAGCCGGAAACTATCGAGTTTTGTTATGAAATGGCGGCGAGAGGGACGATTGCTGAACATTCGACATTACATATTGAATCTGCCGCGGGTGAAGCGTATTGCTTTGTTTGCGAGAAAGATGTCGTTTTAGAACAACGTGGTAATGCTTGCCCAAGTTGCGGAGGCTTTCAATTGAAAGTGATGCAGGGCGATGAATTACGCGTTAAAGAAATAGAGGTGGAATAGCGTATGTGCGGAGTATGTGGATGTGGCGACACTCAAATCGAAGGGCATGATCACGGGCACGATCATCATTCTCACGGGCATCACTCTCATGGTGCGCATTCTCATGGCGAACATCAACACAGCCACCAGCATAGCCATGAACACGGTCATCAACCTCACGCCCAGCACGCACCTTCTCATGCGCCAAGCGGTGAAGTGCATCATCACCATTACCCAGCCGCGACCCAAGTGATCATTCATCACCATCATCATTACGCTGCGGCCGCGCCTCATCAAGCGCATGAGCACTCAAATGCACATTCTCATGCTCACGGACATTCGCATCACCAGCATGCTGATCATGAACACGCTGATCAGCAACACACTCATCAAGCGCATAACCATGCTCATGCGAGTCACAGTCATGCTCACCACGACCACCACAGTCACGATCATGATGAAAGCGAAAACTTTGTCGCGGCAGTCGATGAAAATAACGATTTGCATTATGGCGGCGGCGAAGCGGGTGTGCATGTTTCGGGTATCAGCCAACGTCGTTTATTAAAAATTGAAACCGATATCTTAGATAAGAATAACAAGCTGGCGAAACACAATCGCGAACATTTTAAGCAAGATCAGCAACTGGTATTAAACCTAGTTTCAAGCCCTGGTTCGGGTAAAACAACCTTGCTAACCGAAACCCTGCATCGCATTCAAACCGATCGCACTTGCGCGGTAATTGAAGGCGATCAACAAACCTCAAACGATGCTGATCGCGTTCGTGCCACTGGCGCGCCGGCGGTTCAAGTGAATACCGGTAAAGGTTGTCACTTAGATGCACAAATGGTGCACGATGCTTGTCATCAGTTACAACTTGAAAAAGGCGGGTTACTGTTTATCGAAAACGTGGGTAACTTAGTCTGCCCAGCCGGTTTTGATTTAGGTGAAAAATACAAAGTAGCGATCTTGTCGGTTACCGAAGGCGAAGATAAACCGCTTAAATACCCAAATATGTTCGCCGCTTCACAACTGATGATCATTAACAAAATCGATCTGCTACCGTATGTGAAGTTTGATGTTGAAGCGTGTATCGCCAATGCTAAAAAAGTCAATCCGTACATCCAAGTGATCACGGTTTCTGCCACTACCGGCGAAGGCATGCAAGCATGGTTAGATTGGTTGAAAACTAACTAATACTCGTATTGATTAGTAAAGACACACAGTATAAAGCCGCCATTTCTGTTTATCGCAGTAATGGCGGCTTTTTTGTGTTTGAAATTGTTTATTTTGCAGATGGCTCATTGGTGAAGAATATAAATCAAGTTACCCCACACATGAGTCGCTCGAGCTTGACAGTGAATAGCCAGTTGATGCGGCGGCGCAGTCATCCCATACGCGAGTAGCACGAGCAGATAGGGGATCTGGCTTTTTGCTCTACTGAGTGTTCAAATTAATGCGCCGCAAATTCTAGATATAAAGACGGATTATCTCTAATCATTAACAAGGCTTTAGCTGCCAGTCCCGTTGGATTGCGACGTTTATTTTCCCAACTTTTTACCGTATCAACACTGGTGCCTAATGCTTTGGCAAACTGTACTTGTGACACGTTTAAATTTGCCCGTATCGCTTTAACATCCGCCACTTCATAAGTGGTGGTGTTAGCAGCTTTTTTGTTACCGTTTTTAATCTCAACTGCTTCTTCAAGAGAGGCTTTTAATTCATTAAATAGACTCATTTTTGTACCTCGCTTTTTAATAGTTTTGTAAGTTTCTTCAGCTCATGTTTTTCTGGTGTCGTTAAACTTTCTTTTTCGCCTTTGGCATAAGCTAAAATCAAATAAATCACTTCGGTCGTGGCTAAAAAATAGATCACTCTAGCACCGCCACTTTTACCCTGGTTGCTTACAGACATTCGGACTTTTCTTTAACCCACCAGTGTGTTGGATTAATTTACCTTTATCAGGGCTTGCGATAAGTTCACTTTGAAGCATTTTCGCGATGTGTTTAATTTTTCTGGTGAAAATAGAGGTCTCGATAAACTCAATAGCATGGCTCATTGTTATAGCGCACCCTTGATTTTCGTGTACATTGTACACCTTGAATGTCAATGTGTAAATCGAGCATAAAATGCACAGCAATTTAATGAACGTTTACAGATGAAGGTATATCCACACAAGGGATATAGATGAAACAAGACAATGCTGAAGTTTAGGTTCTACCATGAAGCTTAAAGCATTAAATAATCATGAATTGTTGGGGAATTTCAATCTGGTCATCCCATACGCGAGTAGCACGAGCAGATAGGGGATCTCGCTTTTGTTTTAGTCATTGTCCTTAATAATTGAAATGTGTCCTTAGTGGTACTTTCTTACTGATCCATTTGTCTTATCTGCAAGCGTTTGAAGATGTGAATAAACGCACCGCGCGCTTGAGTTGTAATTTACCTTTTATTCAAGAAAACCTCTGCCCACTGAGTTTTGTGGATGTGCCGAAAGAGGATTATGTTCAGTCGTTGATTTATTTTTATGAGACCAGTGATTATTTGCCTGCATTAGAAGTATTCGCGTGGGCATATCAACGCTCTAGCCAACAATATGAAGTAGTTGAAAAATAAATAGGGGAGATTGATTCGTATCGGATTCAATACCGAAGCGAGCGTAAAAAAATCATAGGCCAAATCATTGGTAAAACGGCCGTGGGCGATGAGGCACAAAGCCTACTTGAGCAATTTTGTGATGACCATCAGATCCCCAATGCCGATAAGTTCATTGCGATTGCCTCGGTGGAGATTGAGAAATTACACAGTGGCGCGATTGTCGGCCTTGGCGTGAGCGAAGCGATGTTTCTCAATTGGCGGAAACAATATGATCGATGATATACCACAGCATAAACGCGCTTTTCCTTTAGCCGTAAGCGAATGATGACAATCAAATATGCCGTTATGGGAGACGGCGTAGCTTGTTGCTTTGATCCGCAGCTAATGGTCTGAAAGCCCAACAACGAATGACATTTTCCCTGCCTATTGTTAACCTCGTTTTCATTGTCACTTCGCTTGAATTGCTTTTGAGTTCTTGTGACGCTCGTCACCTTCTCCAAGCTGTCGTCACATGTGTCGAAATGTTTCTTCTTAGCGTCATACTGTCGTCATTCTTTATCTTTGTTACTTGTTTATATTCATTATTTATCAAATGCTTAGGTTTTTATTCTGTGTGTTGTATATCCTTGGTATGCTTTTTGCAGTTAACGGGAAGATTTTCCAATTTTTTTCGTTAACTAAGGTTAATTATGAATCGCTTTGTAATTGCGGATCCTAAGTTATGTATTGGTTGTGACACCTGTATGGCAGCGTGTTCTACCACTCATAAAGCTGAAGGTTTGCAAGACCACCCAAGATTAACAGTGACCCGACACAAAGATGCCACCGCACCTGTGTTATGCCGCCACTGTGAAGATGCGCCTTGTGCAACGGTTTGTCCTGTTAATGCTATTACTCATAAAGAGGATGGTAGCATTCACATTAATGAGACCCTGTGCATTGGCTGTACGTTATGTTCGATTGCCTGCCCATTTGGCGCTATTGCTTTTAGTGGTAGCCGAGGGGTTGGGCTTGCCAATTCTTATGATACTTTCATTCCATCGAACGTGCGCAGCAGTAACCCTTCTACTTCCTCTCCAAGTTGTTTTGGTAAAGACATTCTAGCGTGGGAACCTGGCGTAAAAAGCATTGCAGTGAAATGCGATCTTTGTGAACACCGTGAAGGTGGCCCTGCTTGTGTGGAAGTGTGCCCAACCAAAGCGTTATTCCTTGTTGACCCAGATAAAACCCAGTCGATGCAAAAACAAAAGCAGTCGGATTCTGCTTCGGTGAATGGGCCGGTTATTTCTTTGGATGGAGTAACTGCCGATGGGGTAACTAAGGAAGGTAACGAATTATGATGCCATTTAACTTATTATTTGCCGCATTGGCGCTGTATATATTTGGCGCGATCATGTCACTTATTCTGTCGAAGAATGAATCGACCGGTTCGCTTATTTCCGGTGTGTCGGCCGCGATTGCCGGTGTGCTTGGAATATGCGCTTCATTGCCAGTGTTATTTGGCGGTGGCGCATTAAGCTACCAAGTGTCGTCGCCGTTTTATTTCGCCGATTGCATTTTACGCTTAGATCCACTGTCTTCTTTAATGTTGTTTGTGATTTCATTAATTGTTATCGCATCGGGCATTTACTCGATTTCTTACATGAAAGAGTATGAAGGCAAAGGCGCTTGGGCAATGGGGTTCTTTATGAATACCTTTATTGCTTCAATGGTGGCGCTGGTGGTATCGGACAACGCATTTTATTTCATTGTGTTCTTTGAAATGATGTCACTTGCTTCTTACTTCTTAGTGATTTCTGAGCAAAAAGCGGCGTCGATTCGTGCCGGTTTACAGTACTTCTTGATTGCGCATGCAGGCTCGGTCTTGATCATGATTGCTTTCTTCATCTTGTACCGTGCATCGGGCAGTTTGAACTTCCAAGATTTCCGCGGCGCGAATTTATCGCCAGCAATGGAATCGGTGGTGTTCTTATTGGCCTTCTTCGGCTTTGGTGCCAAAGCGGGGATGATTTCTCTGCATGGTTGGTTACCTCTTGCTCACCCAGCCGCTCCGTCTAATGCATCGGCATTGATGTCGGGCGTGATGGTGAAGATTGGTGTATTCGGTATTATCAAAGTGGGGATTGATTTCCTTGGCGCTGATACTGCGTGGTGGGGATATTTAGTGTTGGCATTTGGCGCAGTGTCTTCAGTTTTAGGCGTACTTTACGCCATTGCTGAGCATGATATTAAGCGTCTACTGGCTTACCACACGGTTGAAAATATCGGCATTATCTTAATGGGTGTAGGCGTTGGTATGGTCGGCATTGCGACTGACCATCCGGTGATCGCGACCATAGGTTTGCTGGGTGGTTTGTATCACATCTTGAACCATGCGGTGTTTAAAGGTCTGTTGTTCTTAGGTGCGGGCTCGGTGATTTACCGTGTGCACACTAAAGATATGGACAAGATGGGTGGTTTGGGCAAAGTGATGCCTTACACTGCGGTGGCCTTTTTAATCGGTACGATGGCGATTTCGGCCTTACCACCATTAAACGGTTTTGTCAGTGAGTGGTTTATTTACCAATCACTATTAAGCATGGGCCGTGATGGCAATCTTATGATGTCACTGGGCAGTATTATTGCGGTGGTGATGTTGGCATTAACCGGCGCATTAGCGTGCATGTGTTTTGTTAAAGTGTACGGCGTTTGTTTTGCCGGTGCGCCAAAATCCGACGCGGCAGCCAATGCTAAAGAAGCCCCTAAGACCATGGTTTTCGGCACCAGCTTTTTAGCCATCATGTGTATTGTGCTTGGGGTGGGCTCTCCGTGGATCGCACCTATCATTTCTAATGTTGCCGCCAGTTTGGTTCATGGCTCACAAGCGGTTGCTGTCACTAACGGTATGGCGCTCATTCCAGGTCATCCTCATCAAGCGATTTTATCGACCCCAATCATTGCCATCTCATTGCTGGCGCTGCTTATTATCCCATTTGCGATTTCAGCATGGTTTAAAGGTCAGAAAATGCAAAACCGTCATAGCAATGAACCGTGGGCATGTGGTTATGCTTACGAACAACGCATGACGGTTGATGCCGGCAGCTTTACTCGCACACTTCGCACTATGTACGCACCGTTATATACCTTGCGTGACAAGTTAAATCCTAGTGTTCCATTTACTTGGATCTTAACCAAAACCACGGCATTCGCGGCGGCGGTTGAACCTTGTTTTGATGATTACATCGTTATGCCAATTGCTCGAACTACGCAGCGTTTCTCGCGTGTGGTTCAACGTATGCAATTTGGTGATTTCCGTTGGTATTGCCTGTACATGGTGATCGCATTGGTGATCTTGTTGTTAATCCCATTCGATCTAGGAGTTAAGTGATGCCACATCTAGAGATCCCAAGCTTGGGGATGGTCACTCTGGCTATCGTTCAAGCTCTGATTATGATTGCGCTGGCGCCGTTCTTTACCGGTTTATCCCGTGTGATCCGTGCCAAGATGCACTCAAGACAAGGTCCAGGCGTACTGCAAGACTATCGTGATTTGTTCAAATTACTTCGTCGTCAAAGTGTCGCGCCTTTCCCATCTGGCGTGATCTTTGCTATCACGCCTTGGGTATTAATCATCACTATGTCATTAGTGGCGATGGCGATGCCCGCCGTGACTAATTTTTCACCTTTCCCAATTGCAGGGGATGTGATCACCGACATTTATTTGTTTGCGATTTTCCGCTTCTTCTTTGCGTTATCGGGTTTGGATTCAGGCTCGATGTTTGCTGGGCTAGGTTCTAGCCGTGAATTAACGCTAGGCGTATTGGTCGAACCTACCTTAATGCTGTCGATCTTTACCATGGCGCTTATTACTGGTACCTCGGATTTAGGTTACATCAGCACCGCAATGGCGACTCAAACATGGGCCGCGCCTGTCGCGACCGTGATTGCCGGTATCGCCTGTGCGTTTGTGGTGTTCATTGAAATGGGTAAATTACCGTTTGATGTGGCAGAAGCTGAGCAAGAATTGCAAGAAGGTCCAATGACCGAGTATTCAGGCTCTGGTTTCGCGTTAATGAAAATCGGTTTTGGCTTAAAGCAAATGGTGGTGGTGCAGCTATTTTTGGCTATCTTCATTCCATTTGGTAAAGCCGATGAACTGACCTTCTCTGCGCTGTTAATTGCAACGGTATGGTTACTGGTGAAATTACTGGTGACATTCACCATTGCCAGCATTATCGAAAACAGTGTCGCGCGTGTTCGTTACGTGAAAACACATCAACTTACTTGGGTAGGATTTGGGATCGCCGTGCTTGGCTTCCTATTCTACTTAACCGGTTTATAAGGGCAGATGAATACTATGGAAAACCTTGCTCTAATGAAAAATGTGGCGCTGCTCACCATATTGTTGCCTTTCTTGGGCGCAATTATCACCATCTTGGTTTCAAAACCGATGGCGAAGTGGGTGTGCCAAATCTTTGCAGGTTGCGCCTCGCTTGGCGTACTGACATTGGCGTTGCTTTTTCACACCAGTGGTGAAAGCTCGCTGCATTACACCTTGTTTCATGTTGGTAACACCGAAATTTTCGGCTTCACGTTTGATGCAGTCAGCACCTTAATTGCAATTGCAGTGGTGGTGCTTGGCTTGTTGGTGAGCATTTATTCATTAGGTTATATGAATGAAGGCAACCGCGAGCATCCGCATGAAGGCGAACCTCGTTACTACGCATTCTTGTTGATCTTTATTGGCGCAATGGCGGGCTTGGTTCTGTCATCCACCATTTTAGGCCAGTTGTTGTTTTTTGAAATCACCGGTGCATGTTCTTGGGCATTAATTGGTTACTACCAAAAAGCGACCTCACTAAAAGCAGCATTAAAAGCGTTATTAGTGACCCACTTTGCTTCAATTGGTTTATTTATTGCGGCGGCGTTCGTGTTTAAAGAAACCGGTACTTTCGCGATCACTGCAATTGCGCAGCTAACACCTGAAACCAAAACAATAGTGTTCTTAGGCATTATGTTGGCGGCTTGGGGTAAATCGGCGCAATTACCATTCCATGTTTGGCTACCCGATGCGATGAATGCACCAACGCCCGTCAGTGCGTATTTGCACGCCGCGTCAATGGTAAAAGTAGGGGTGTATATTTTTGCTCGTGCGATTTTATCCGGTGGTGACATTCCGCATGTGATTGGTGTGATTGGCGTGATTGGCGCAATTATTACTATGGTTTACGGCTTCATTTTGTATCTGCCACAAAAAGATATGAAACGTTTACTGGCGTACTCAACCATTACCCAACTTGCTTATATCTTCCTTGCGTTATCTTTGTCTATTTTCGGCTCGAAGTTAGCACTTGAAAGTGGCGTGACTTACATCTTCAACCACGCCTTTGCGAAGAGCTTGTTCTTCTTGGTGGCGGGTGCACTGAGCTACACCTGTGGTACGCGGATGTTGCCTTCGCTGAAAGGTATTATCAAAACCTCACCTATTTTAGCGGTTGGTTTTGGTGTGGCTGCGATGGCGATCACCGGCGTTCCTCCATTCAATGGTTTCTTTAGTAAGTTCCCATTGTTTGTGGCGGGCTTCCAATTATCTCAAGAGCATCCTTGGTTAACCCCTGTGATGATCATTGCCTTGATTGAGTCGGTAGCAAGCTTTGGTTGGATCTTGTATCGATTTGGCCAAACCGTTGTAGGTGAGCCATCAGAAGCCGTCGAAGGGGCATCAGAATTACCGGTTTCAATGAAAATTGTTATCATTATTTTGATTATTATGTCTCTGTTCTCAAGCTTTATTGCATCTAGCTGGATGAGTTAAGGAAATATTATGAACATAGAGCTTATGAATAGCGATTTGTTAATCAATAATTTAGCCGCGATGCTGATTATTACTTCTCTGCTAGTGATTGCGGTGAAGAACTCAAAAGCCGTGACTTTTTGGTACGCCATTCAGTCATTGGTATTAGTGCTGACCTTTGTGGCGATTGCTGCAAAATTTGATGCCACAGAATTGTATGAATGGTCAATTACCTCATTCATTACCAAAGTCATTATTCTGCCAGCCTTGATGTATTACTCGTTTAGAAAAATGAGCGATAAAGCATCCGAAGAGCCGGCCATTCCATTGGTGTGGATCTTGGTGATTGGCGGCGTGATAGTGGGTGTGTGCAGCTATGCGGTGCACAGCATTAAATTGCCATTAATTGATGGTTTAACACCAGTGCTTGCAGTGTCTATTGGTCACTTCTTCTTAGGCATTTTGTGTATTGTCAGCCAGCGAAACATTCTTAAGCAACTATTTGGTTACTGCTTAATGGAAAATGGTTCGTCTTTAACTTTGGCATTACTGGCGAATAAAGCGCCAGCCTTAGTGGAGATTGGTATCACTATGGATGCGTTATTTGCGGTGATCTTTATGATCATCTTGGTCCGTCAAATCCACTCTAAGTTGAAGACACTTGATGTTCAGCAACTTATTAGCCTGAAGGGGTAACGGGTTATGTCTTTATCTATGTTACTCCCATTTGTTATTGCCGTGCCATTAGTGGCGGCGGTCATTGGGTTGTTAAGCTGTTTTATCAAAAGCTCGGGTCGTTTAATTGCGATCGGCGCCCATGTGGTAAGCATGTGCTGCGTGTTAGTGCTAACCCTTACGATTGCGGTGATGGTGTTTGACTCTGGCGCATTTTCAATGGCTGGACACTGGCTGTATATGGACAGTTTATCGGCCTTGTTCTTAGCCGTACTTGGTGTGGTCGGCTTTTTCACTGGTTGGCATTCACTTGGCTACATTGGCCATGAATACCATGAAGGTGAAATGTCGGGGCAAAAAGTCTCGCTCTATTATGGTCTGTTCAACTTATTCCTCACCACCATGATTGTGGCGTTGATGTCGAACAACGTGATCATGATGTGGGTGATGATTGAAGCTACTACCGTCACTTCTGTGTTCTTGGTGGGTATTTACGGCCAACGTTCTTCATTAGAAGCGGCGTGGAAATACATCATCATTTGTAGTGTTGGTGTGGCGTTTGGTTTGTTTGGTTCAATCCTAACTTACGCCAATGCAGCAGCAACATTAGCCCATCCTGAAAATGCCATCTTCTGGACTTATATCAGCCAACATGCGCAATTGCTTGACCCAACCTTAGTGCACTTAGCCTTCATCTTTGTGGTGATTGGTTTTGGTACTAAAACCGGTTTATTCCCAATGCATGCATGGTTGCCTGATGCTCACTCCGAAGCGCCAAGCCCAGTCAGTGCTCTATTGTCAGCCGGTTTGCTTAACTGTGCGTTCTTGGTGATCTTGCGTTACTACATCATTACCTATAAAGCGATTGGTTTTGACTATCCGCAAACTATGTTGATGGTATTTGGCTTCCTTTCTGTCTTTGTTGCCGCTTTCTTTATCCTAGCGCAACGTGACATGAAACGTATGCTGGCATACTCGAGTGTCGAGAACATGGGTTTGATCACTTTAGGTGTCGCGCTGGGGCCAATTGGTGTTTTTGCAGCGTTACTACATGTGATTAACCACAGCCTAGGTAAAACCTTGATGTTCTGTGGTTCAGGCAACATTTTGCTGAAATACGGTTCGCGTGATATGGGCATCATTAAAGGTGTGCTACGCGTTGCGCCGGTCACTGGTGTTGTGGTTGCGGTGGGTGCATTCGCTCTCGGCGGCGTACCACCATTTAACTTATTTCTCAGCGAATTTATGATCGTAGCCGGCGGTATTGCCAGCGACCATATTGGCTTGACGATTGCGTTAGCCTTAGTGCTGACAGTAGTGCTAGCCGGTTTAGCGCGCTTTGTGGCGATGTGTATCTTAGGTCCTAAGCCTGAGAACATGGAAAAAGGCGAAGTGAGCAATATGATGGTTGCGCCGCTGGTGGTGCTATTAGGCTTGATGTTATTGATGGGGACGCATATTCCGACCACGGTATTACGCGGCGTCGATCAAGCAGCGTTAATTGTATTAGATAGCGATCGCGCCACGGTATTAGATGATGTCAATCTACCTTGGCAGTCAACTACGCTTGAAAATCACTCGCATCCGGCATCGAACTTAACCGCGGCGAGCGCTAAATAAGTCGCTGCAATTTTTGCACATGAAAGAAAGTGCAAAAGTGAGCCAAAACGAATCAACACTATAGTCAGACAATGACGTTGCAGTGCATCACATTGCAACGTCCATTGAACGGGTATAACAAAGAATTAAATAGAGATCTGACCGATTATGTTAGAAGAAAATACGATCAATAAAGACAAAATAGGTGGCAGTTACATTGCTGGCGTTCACCATTTTTTCCCGAACGCTATCTTAGAAGAAGAATGGCGAACTTATAACCAAATCGTGATTACGGTAAAAGAAACCGCGCTAGTTGATGTAATGAAATGGTTGTACTTCGAGAAAAATGGTTGGCTCAGTGTGTCGTTTGGTAACGATGAACGTATGCTGACAGGCTCTTTTGGTGTTTATCATGCGCTTTCTATGGAAGGTGATGAAAAATGCTGGATCATGGTCAAAATCAACGTCAATGCTGAAACTCGCGAATATCCCTCTATCACGCCCGTTATTCCTGCGGCAGTGTGGGGCGAGCGTGAAATTCGTGACATGTTTGGCTTAAACGCGATTGGTCTACCTGATCAACGTCGTTTAGTGCTACCCGATGACTGGCCAGAAGATTTACACCCATTGTGTAAAGATTCAATGGATTTTCGTCAGCGTCCAATGCCAACCACGGAAACCGAAACCTACGCATTTGATAATGAATTAGGCGATGAGAGCAACCGCATTGTTCCGGTTGGTCCACTGCACATCACTTCTGATGAACCAGGTCACTTCCGCTTATTTGTTGATGGCGAAGACATTGTCGATGCTGATTACCGTATGTTCTACGTACACCGTGGCATGGAAAAACTGGCTGAAACTCGCATGGGTTACAACGAAGTTGCTTTCCTAACCGACCGTGTCTGTGGCATTTGTGGCTTTACTCACAGTGTGGGTTACACCAATTCGGTTGAAAACGCGTTAGGCATTGAAGTGCCAGCACGCGCCAAGATGATCCGTACCGTTTTACTCGAAGTCGAACGCTTGCACAGTAATATGCTTAACGTTGGCTTATCAAGTCACTTTGTCGGTTTTGATACCGGTTTTATGCAGTTCTTCCGTGTTCGTGAAAAAACCATGCTATTGGCTGAACTACTTACCGGAGCGCGTAAAACTTACGGCTTAAACCTCATTGGTGGCGTGCGCCGCGATATTCTAAAAGATCACCGCATTAAAGGTATTCAACTGGTACGCGAAGTGCGTAAAGAGTTTACCAAATTAGTCGAAATGCTATTAAGCACTCCGAACATTGAGCATCGTCTAAAAGGCATTGGTCGTCTTGATCCTGAAATCGCACGTAACTTTAGTGCGGTAGGTCCTATGGTGCGTGGTAGTGGTTTTGCGCGTGATGTGCGCCGTACTCACGCCGACAGTGTAGAAGCATACGCTCAAGTACCAATGGAAATTCAAAGCCTCGACACTTGCGATGTTGAAGCGCGCGTTTTAGTGCGTGTAAAAGAAATTCTAGATGGCTTGAACATGATTGAATTTGGTTTGGGTAACTTACCAGAAGGTCCATTAATGACCGAAGGCTTTACCTACAAACCATTCCAATTTGCGCTTGGCTTTACCGAAGCACCGCGTGGCGAGAATGTTCACTGGAGCATGACCGGCGATAACCAGAAATTATTCCGCTGGCGTTGTCGTGCGGCAACGTATGCTAACTGGCCAACACTGCGTTATATGTTACGTGGTAACACCGTCTCAGATGCGCCGCTTATCATTGGTAGTTTGGATCCATGTTATTCATGTACCGACCGCGTAACCATTATCGATACTAAAAAACGCACCAGTAAAACGGTGGCGTATAAAGAAATCGAACGTTACAGCATCGAGCGCAAAAACTCGCCATTGAAATAAGGTCAGCATCTTATGTTTAAGTTATTTAAAACGATCAAAGAAGCGGGTAGTCACAGTACAGTTAAATACCCGTTTGCGCCTTTGGAAATTAACGACGATTTTCGTGGCAAGCCCGAGCATGATCCACAGCAATGTATTGCTTGCGCCGCTTGTACTCGCGCATGCCCTGCCAATGCATTGATCATGGAAACCGATCCTGAGACTAACGAGCGCCGTTGGGAAATCTCATTTGCGCGTTGTATTTATTGTGGCCGTTGTGAAGAAGTGTGCCCAACCAATGCGATCACGTTATCGCAAGAGTTTGAGTTAGCCGTAACCAACAAAGCCGATTTGTATGAAGAAGCGATGTTCACGCTGGAATACTGCGTTGAATGTGGTGAAGCTTATGCGCCAACCAAAGCGGTGTCTTATGTGCATGACTTGCTTAAACAATCTGGCATGGACAGCAGCGATCCGCGTTTAAGCCAACCGCTAAAAACTTGCCCAAGTTGTCGTCGCGCTGCCAATATGATCGACAGCAGCAACATCTTCCATGGACAATATTTTCATGATCACAATGATGCAGCAGATGCGGATTTGAGTGAAAAAGACTTCAGCGGAAAAGGGCATGATTTAAAACCACAGGCTCATCACCAAAATAGCAATCAAGGCGAGTAGGTAGAGATATGAAAGGTATTCAGCCAATAATTGGCAATGATCACACCCAAGCGATCCCAGTTGTCGAAGATCCAAATGTTCAAAAATTAAAGCAAACATTGCTGAAAGAAATTAAACGTTCAGCCTATGTTTTCCGTGTGGATTGCGGTGGTTGTAACGGTTGCGAAATCGAAATCTTTGCTGCGACTACGCCGGTTTTTGATACCGAACGTTTTGGGATTAAAGTGGTGGCGTCACCTCGTCATGCCGACATTTTATTGTTCACTGGCGCGGTCACTCGCGCCATGCGTGCTCCTGCATTACGCGCCTATGAAGCTGCGCCCGATCCTAAAATTGTGATCTCTTATGGCGCGTGTGGCTGTGACGGTGGCATCTTCCACGACCTTTATTGTGTCTGGAGTGGTACCGATAAAATCGTTCCTGTTGATGTGTATATTCCAGGTTGCCCACCAACACCGGCTGCCACTATTTATGGTTTTGCGGTTGCGTTGGGGCTTTTAGATCAAAAACTCAAAGCGCGCAGCTACACAGAAGATGAAAACGAACGTGTGACGCTACAACACACCGGCATTCCTTTGGAGCTGAAAACCATTATTGAACGTGAAGCGCGCGCATTAGCGGGCTATCGTCAAGGGCGTATTTTGTCCGATGAGTTTATGGCGTTACTTGCTGCCAGTACCCCAAGCAATATTGATGCAAATTTAAAAGACTTCTTGGCCAAAAAAGATGATCCACGCGTGAGTGAAATCATCAATCGTTTGCACCATGAAGCATTAGCATTTATGCGAGGTTAAGATGGGTAAGTTAACGGTTGACGATTTATTCAAACTCAAATCGCTAAGCCCTGTGGGCACAGAGCCGGTGATGGATGATCGTCAGGTGATGAACAGCGAAGTGTATAAAGAAGCGACCCAAAAGGCCAACACTGGCAAAGTTATGTTCTATGCCCTCAAGCGTAAGTTTGTTGATGAGCAATATGACGTACCAGAAGAAGCCAAACAGGTGTTGTATTACAGCCTGTCAATCGGTCACCATTTAGGGGTGGTCGATTGTTTGGAAGTGGCGATTGAAGCCAGCACGGCCGAATATAAGCAATGGGTGAATTTACTTGAAGCAGGCTCAGAAGCGCATCGTAAAATGATGGGTTACTTTACCTTTGGTGAAATCACGATTTACCCTGATCATATTCACATGCTAGCGTGTGCTTTTTCTACGGTCGATAAAGCCCGCATGACAGAAAAAGAAATCGCCATGACCGCCACTTTTATTGACGTATTGACGGCGATTTATCATGAGCAGACCATGTATGTGATGATCCGCGACAGATAATACCGGCGTATGTAAAGTATCGCGTTAAGTCATCGTTTTTAGCAGTAGTTTAAGGTTGTAAAAATGAACAAAAAAGACAATCCATCATCATTATCCGCACTTTCTTTTGATGCTGGATTCTCCCACGATGCTGATTTTTTACAGCCTGACGTCAGTTCGCTTTCAATGGCCGATCTATCGCTTGATGATCTAGCGCTTGTTGGCATCAACCACACCATCACACCTTCTGCTGCCAGCGCTCAAATGCTCGATCCTGCCATCTTTGATAAGCCGTGCGACAAAATTATCCTCACCGTTGGCAACAACATGATGGGAGACGATGGCGCAGGCCCAGCATTGGCGCAAAAAATCATCGATCAACCGATAGACGGTTGGTTGGTGATTGATGGTGGCACTATTCCAGAAGATAACATCCACATACTGCGCCGCTTACAGCCTAAATTTTTAGTGCTTGTCGATGCGGCAGAAATGGCCGAACCAACCGGCACACTGCGCGTCATCGATCCCGATACCATCGCCGATATGTTCATCATGTCGACCCATTCACTGCCAATGAACTTCTTATTAGATGAACTGAAAATGTTCATTCCAAGAGTCGAGTTTATCGGCATTCAACCTAAAACCGTTTCCTTCTCCGCGCCAATGACAACCGAAGTCGAAGCAGGGGTAGAGGAGCTGTATCAAGCCCTAAAAGCATTGAAAGGTTTGGATGGTGAATTACCAAGTCAGTGGGTGGATTGAGAGTTTAGAGGATAGAATTGAAGGCCGTCAGATTATTGGCTACATGGGCCATCTATGGCAAACGTTGGTGTTAAGTGAGTGGCAATCCTTACTGGCTTATTTACCGGTTGAGACTGTGATTAAATCTCGTCAAGATCAATATTATCAAGCCTTCCGCCAAGCCGATGAACAAACAGATTGCTCAAATTTCATTGAGTTTTTACTACAAGCATTAACCACTTCTTTACACGAAGCCATCAATATCAACTCATCAAAAACGCGGGTAAAAACACCCGAAAGAATTATTAGACTCTTAATGGATAATTCGTAAGCGCATCATAAAACCCGCATTCTAATCGTCTAGCCTGAATAATAAGATCAAACCTCCAACCCAAAGGAGATTTGAAATGGCACAGCGACACACTGATCAAGAATGGCAAATATTTATTGAA
>NZ_JAAUWS010000028.1:0-32187 GCF_014694465.1 Vibrio sp. S11_S32
GTCAGTGAACCACGTTTAATCAGTGATTGATTATATAACTTCCAGTTTTTGGTCTTATAACGAGGTTTTGGCATGAATATCGATGGTTTAGTGGGGAGTAAACGATCTGATCGTCAGTTTCACATTTGGTTCCATCGAATTACGCAACAAAGCCAAAAAAACCACAACTTCAAATGTATAAAGAAATACGATTAAGTTGCCTGCCAGTAGAGCGGTTACATATATATCAGTTTGGCGATAAAAATGACCGTTAAAACATACATGCAGATAGAGACATCTTTACTTTTTCCGGTCGCGACTTTTAACACTGTGTAAGTGATAAAACCAAGTGCAATACCATTGGCGATGGAAAAAGTCAGCGGCATCATCAGTGCAGTCATGGCGGCTGGTGCAGCGTCGGTAAAATCATCCCATTTGATATGCTGCATGCTGTTCATCATCACAAATGCGACGTAAATAAGTGCGCCAGCGGTAGCATAGCCTGGGATCATGCCAGCCAAAGGTGAAACAAAAATAGCCGCAAGAAATAACAAACCTACCACCACCGAAGACAAACCAGTACGCGCACCTGCGGCAACGCCTGCTGCACTTTCCACATAACTGGTGACGGGTGGACAACCGACACAGGCTCCGGCCACGCTGGCGACACTATCGGCTTTTAATGCTTTACGTAGGTTTTTGATCTTTCCGGTTTTTTCATCGGTCAAATTAGCCCGCTCAGCGACGCCGACTAAGGTGCCGGCGGTATCAAACATATTGACGAATAAGAAGGCTAAGATCACGCTGATCATCGAAATTTCAAATGCACCTGTAATATCCATAGCCATAAAGGTTGGCGCGATACTTGGCGGTGCGGCAAATACACCATGATACTCAACAATTCCTAGACTCCAACCAACCACAGTGACAGTGAAGATGCCAATTAATACTGCGCCGAAGATTTTACGTTCACTAAGGACGCAGATGATCAAGAAACAACACGCGGCTAAAATGGCGCTGGGTTTGGTGAAATCACCTAAAGACAATAATGTCGCAGGGTTACCAACCACAATCCCCGCAGTTTTCAAGCCAATTAAACCGAGAAATAAGCCAACACCTGCGGTCATAGCGTAACGCAAACTGTGCGGAATACTGTCGAGTATCCACTCGCGTAAGCTGCTGTAACTCATGGCAACGAAAATGATACTAGAGATAAATACTGCGCCTAACGCCACTTCCCATGTATAGCCCATTTCACCGACCACCGTGAAGGCGAAGAAGGCATTTAACCCCATACCAGGAGCCAAACCGACTGGCCAGTTGGCATAAAAGGCCATCAATAAAGTACCAATGGCAGCGCCGACACAGGTCGCAACAAATAACGCGCCAGAATCCATGCCCGAGGTTGCCATAATGGAAGGGTTAACAAAAATGATGTACGCCATGGTGGCAAACGTGGTTAACCCGCCAATGATTTCAGATTTAACTGTGGTGCCGTGTTCCTTTAATTTAAATAAACGTTCAAGTAAGCCTGAAGATTTATCAGGGCTCGATGGTATGGTTTTGCTGTTTGAATTTTCCACTATGTTATTCCTTGTGTTTGCATCTACTTGTTAAGTTAAAAAGTTAACTGAGATAGAAGGCCTTAAATACCTTGAAATTAAAATTTAGGCATCCGTTTGCCTTGGAGGACATCTTGCTCTCCATACAGGTTGATGGTTTGGGTGTTAATTTGGTGTGGTTAATACCTCAGAGCAAAGTGTTTACTCACTTTACTCTAAGGGTCTTTAAACCTAACTGCCGCGATAAGTTGAGAAGCTATAAGGTGAGCAGAGTAGGGGAACATGATAGTGGCTGTCTTGGTAGTTAATACCAAACCGGATTGAAATATCATCGAGGAAAGGAATCTCATCAAGTTTAACACCACGTTGCGTAAAATAAGTCGCGGTATGAAAGATCAACTCATATTTTCCAATTTTAAAATCCGCACCCTCAAGTAATGGTGCATCGGTTCGCCCATCAGAGTTGGTCTTAACGGTTTTGATTAATTGGCTTCCTTGCGCGGTGATGCGAAAAAGCTCAACTTGAATCTCGCTGCCAGGAACACCGCCTGCGGTATCAAGTACATGTGTGGTTAGTTTTCCCATAATTTTAGACTCTACCCTTAGTATATTGATGAATTATTGACGGCCCATCACTGTTAATGAAATGTTTCAGTGTTAAATTGATTATGTACACAAGATTGTATTTCGTAAAGGTACATAGTCTCGAATTCATGCCTAGATCGAGTTTTGAAAATGCGAGTACGATAGACGTTTGAATGTAACTTGTTGATTGTTATTTGGTATTGATTGATATTGCAGAGGTGAAAGGAAATAATATTTTTTGACTTCAAGGTCAGAAAGTTGCTAATAAATAGCAAAAAGATGCGTTGGTTAACAAAATGCAAATCAATTTACTTGCTATGTTTTATTCATTGTATACAATTATTAAAACAAGGTGGTGATAAGTCTCAATTTTTAGCTATCACAAGCTTTATTGATATAACGAGATTTATTGATATCAGTGTCATCACCATCACCAAGGATGAAGACTAAGGAGTGACTCATGGGTAGCGAGTATCCACGCAATTTAATCGGTTATGCCGACCAACTACCACAGGTGCAATGGCCGAATAATGCCAGAGTCGCGGTATCGTTTGTACTTAACTATGAAGAAGGTGGAGAGCGTTGCACCTTGCATGGTGATGATGAATCAGAAGCATTTTTGTCTGAAATTATCGGAGCTCAACCTTTCCCCAATGCTCGTCATATTAGTATGGAATCGATTTATGAATATGGCAGCCGCGCCGGAGTATGGCGCATTCTAAAACTGTTCAAACAATTTGATTATCCACTGACCGCTTTTGTGGTGGGTATGGCGGCAGAACGTAACCCTGATGCAATAAAAGCAATGGTGAATGAGGGATATGAGATTTGTAGCCACGCTTACCGTTGGATTGATTACCATAAAGTAGATATCGAGACCGAACGCGCTGATATGCAAAAAGCCATCGAGGCCATCAAAGCGGTCACAGGCGAGCGCCCTTATGGGTGGTATACCGGTCGTAATGGGATTAATACTCGTAAACTGGTGGCCGAAGAAGGCGGGTTTTTATACGACTCAGATGCTTACGATGATGATTTGCCTTATTGGCATACAGAAGGACCAAAACCGCAATTAGTGATCCCTT
Organism: Vibrio sp. S11_S32; assembly: GCF_014694465.1. NCBI lineage: Bacteria > Pseudomonadati > Pseudomonadota > Gammaproteobacteria > Vibrionales > Vibrionaceae > Vibrio > Vibrio sp. S11_S32. The sequence continues at coordinate 3,212 of NZ_JAAUWS010000028.1, forward strand.
ATACCTTAGATGTCAACGATATGCGCTTTGCGACCAACCAAGGTTTTAATACTGCTGAGCATTTCTTTCAATACCTAAAAGACACGTTTGATACCTTATATGAAGAGGGGGCAGAGACACCTAAAATGATGTCGGTTGGCTTGCATTGCCGTTTAATTGGTCGTCCTGGTCGAATTCAAGGCTTAAAACGTTTTATGCAATATGTAAAGCAGCACCAACAAGTGTGGGTGTGTCGACGTTTAGATATCGCCAAACATTGGCATGAGTGTCATCCACATCCTGACTTGGTCAAGTAAAGACGATACGTAATCTCGCTTTGGATTCAATATTCTGATGATCCGAGAATTTGTCACTTGTCGCCGCTTGTCGTCATAGGGAAATCATACAATCAAAAAGGAAAAAATTGTGGCTCAATTTAAAACCTGTCAACCAAGCCAAATGAGTAAAGATGAATTTGTCGCCACTTTTGCCGACATCTACGAACACAGTCCTTGGGTGGCGGAGCGCACTTTTGATCAAGGTTTAGATGAGACATCCAACAATATCGATACCTTGCATAGCGTGATGTCTAAAGTGATGCTCGATGCTAAACCGCAGCAGCAGCTTGATCTGATCAATGCTCACCCAGATTTAGCCGGCAAAGCAGCCGTCAATGGCGAACTCACCGCGGCCTCTACTTCTGAGCAAGCTGGCGCGGGTATTAGCCAATGTAACGCAGAAGAATTTGCGCGCTTTACCGATTTTAATCAACGCTATAAAGAGCGATTTCAGTTTCCTTTTATCATGGCGGTAAAAGGGGCAGACAGACACCAGATTTTAGCCTCATTTGCACAAAGAATAGATAACGATCAAGACACGGAGTTTGCCACTGCGATAGAGCAGATCAACAAAATAGCCTTGTTTAGATTGCAATCTATGTAACATAAAAATAGCGATATAAAGAAATAAAAGACATGTTAATCATAATAAGGGAATGAGGACGGTCTTAATGCAATGGGTAATCTATCAATTACCTTAGAAGTATGTAGAAGAAACGAGCTTAATTAAGACAAAATCAAACAGTAATAACGGAAGGGATATCATGACAGTCATCAACAGCATTGCATTAACAGTAGAGCCATTAACTCAAGACGCTTTTGCCCCCTTTGGCGATGTGATCGACAAAGCAGCAAGTGAGTATTTCTTGATCAACAATGGTTCGACTCGTCGCTATCATCAGTTAGCAAATGTCGATGTGGCGGATAACGGTGGTACGCCCATTATTAGTATTTTCCAAGCAACCCCTTTAGCGTACCCATTACAAATATCCATGATGGAACGTCATCCTTTAGGCTCACAAGCTTTTATCCCTCTACTTGGTAACCCTTATTTAATTGTGGTTGCAGAGAAGGGTGATGGGTTACAGCCACAAGCGTTACGAGCATTTATGAGTAATGGTAAGCAAGGTGTCAATTATCACAAAGGGGTTTGGCATCATCCTGTTCTCGCTTTGCAACCTGATGATCAATTCTTAATTGTTGATCGTGCAGGTGAAGGGCATAACTGCGATGAAGTGTACTTTGACCAATCAACACAGATTAACTTGTCACTGGATAAGCTACCAAACTAAAACGGTATTTACCCAGCGCAATCAAAATAGTTTAAAGGAGTAAATTATGGATCCGCATATTACGGAATGGCTCAACCTTTCAATTCGATGGGTTCACATGATCGTTGGTGTCGCCTGGATTGGTGCATCATTCTACTTTGTATGGTTAGAGAATAACTTAAACCGTGTTGATCCTAAAACGGGTTTATCGGGTGATTTATGGGCTATTCATGGTGGAGGGATTTACCACCTAGAAAAATACAAGCTCGCACCACCAAAAATGCCAGACAATCTGCATTGGTTTAAGTGGGAAGCGTATTTCACTTGGATCACAGGGGTGTGCTTACTGTTTGTGGTTTACTACCTCAATGCCAATATTTATTTGATCGCGCCAGGATCAGGCTTGAGTGCGGGCGCAGCCATTGGCATCGGCATTGGTTCGCTGATCGGCGGCTGGGTAGTGTATACATTATTGTGTGATTCACCTTTAGGTAAAAAACCTTTATTACTCGGTATTGTTTTGTTTATCTGTTTAGTGGGCGCCGCTTATGGTTTAAGCCAAGTGTTTAGTGGCCGTGGTGCTTACATCCATGTTGGTGCCATTATTGGTACGATTATGGTGGGTAATGTGTTCTTTATCATTATGCCTGCGCAACGTAATTTGGTGAAAGCGATTGAAGATGGCACAGAGCCAGATCCATCACTGCCAGCCAAAGGTTTATTGCGTTCACGTCATAACAACTACTTAACGCTGCCAGTGTTGTTCATTATGATCAGTAACCACTTTCCAAGTACCTTCGGCTCGGAATACAACTGGTTAATTCTTGCTGCGCTATCGGTATTTAGCATTTTGGTTCGCCACTACTTTAATACACGTCATGGTAGTCAAAAATATGCTTGGGCGGTACCTGTTGCGGTACTCGGTATGATCAGCTTGGCGTTTGTCACTTCAAACAGCATGCCATCGATGAAATCTGCGAGCAGCGAAAGCGTGCCAGTTGCACAAGTGACTAGCACAGTAGAAGCGACTGAAACGGTTGATGCACAAGGTGAAACCGTGCAAGTTGAATCCACGGAAACGCCAACGGCAACCGTGTTTATGCAAGTTCAAAATGTGATTGAACAACGTTGTGTGGAATGCCACTCCGAAAATCCAACCAGTAACCTGTTTGCTTCTGCTCCGGCCGGTGTGATGTTGGATACTGCAGAAGAAATTCAGGCAAACGCTCCTAGAATTCAATCTCAAGTTCAAACTAAGGTAATGCCGTTAGGTAATATGACCAAAATGACTGATGCAGAGCGCAGTTTGGTGGTTAATTGGGTCAATGATGGCGCGAAAATTTAACGGCAGATTATTTGGACTGAATAAAAAATAACGATAGATATATCCTCGTTTTCGGCATCTTCGGATGCCGATTTTTTTGTTTGGATTTTATACCTCAAACTATGTTTGGCATGAACATCGATAGGCAATGTTGCGTGATAAAAGTGCACTCATGCTTATATTGCGATTATCTGTGATATTTATTTATTAAGTATCATGGAGTTAAAATATTTTTCACTTTGGCATGATTTTCGCTTTATCTATTGCAATGAATAAACGACTTATTCAAAAAAATCTGTTCTGCACCAGGCAAAGACGCCTCGTTACCTCTGACTCATCGATGGATGGCTTTGAGGTAACGAGGCGTTTTTATTTGTAATATATAAAAAGAAGGATGCAATAATATGACCAAACAATGTATCAAATCAGCGTGTCCTTATTGCGACGTTGGCTGTGGTGTCAGCATTGAACACGATGGGAAAATTGTCGGCGATAAAAGTCACCCTGCTAACCTTGGTGCACTGTGCATTAAAGGCTCTGCTTTAGCCGATAGCCTGAATATGCCTTCGCGTTTGTTATACCCTCGTATTAATGGTGAGCAGACGAGCTGGGATAAAACCATTGAAACTATTAGTGCCACCATGCACCGTATCGCGCAAGAAAGCGGCCCTGAAGCCATTGGCATGTATGTGTCCGGTCAGTTACTTATCGAAGATTACTATGTAGCTAACAAACTAATGAAAGGGTTTGTGGGTAGCAGTAACATTGATACTAATTCTCGTTTATGTATGTCTTCTGCGGTTGCCGCTCATGTTAGAGCCTTTGGTGAAGATGTGGTACCGGTTAGTTACGATGATTTAAGTAACACCGACTTGATTGTCATTGTTGGTGCTAATACTGCGTGGACGCATCCCATCGTGTTTCGCCGAATTCAGCAAGCCCGAGAAGAAAATCCCAACCTTAAATTAGTGGTGATTGATCCACGTAAAACGGTTACCGCGAGCAAGCTGACCTCCATCTAGCCATTGCCAATGATGGCGATGTGTTATTGTTTAACGGGTTATTACGCTACTTATTGGGTAACCAAACCTCTGAAAATCAAAGTATAGATTTTGCCTTTATTGATCAATTTACCTAAGGTATTGATGATGTTATTAGTGAAGTTCAATCAGATCAATATCAGCGTAACCATGTTAGCCAAGAGCTGAATATTGACGCTAGCTCTCTCGCCTCATTTTATCAATGGTTCGCTGCTTCTCCGACCGCGGTCACTCTGTTTTGCCAAGGGGTAAATCAGTCTGAGTCTGGCACAGATAAAGCCAATGCCATTATCAACGCACATTTGATCACCGGAAAAATTGGCAAATCAGGCTGTGGCCCATTTTCGATAACTGGGCAGCCAAACGCGATGGGAGGCCGTGAAGTGGGCGGTCTTGCCAATCAATTAGCCGTACATCGAGGCTTTGATGAACAATCTATTCAGCAAGTAGAACAGTTTTGGCAAGCGCCGAATATCACCAAAAAACCGGGTTTTAAAGTGGTAGATTTATTTGATGCGATAGAACAGGGGAAAGTAAAATTCATTTGGATCATGGCAACCAATCCTGTGGTCTCTATGCCTGATAGCGATACGATCCGCCGCGCGTTAGAAAAGTGTGAATGTGTGGTGGTATCCGATATCAGCGCCAATGCCGATATTGCCAAGTATGCCGATATTTTATTGCCAGCTGCGGGTTGGGGCGAAAAGCAAGGAATGGTAAGTAACTCAGAGCGTTGTTTAACTCGCCAACGTCAATTTATCCAACCTCCTGGTGAAGCAAAACCAGATTGGTGGATGGTGAGTCAAGTGGGTCGACAATTATGTCAATTAATGCAAGTAGATTCAGGTTTTGAATTTAAGCATGAAGCCGATGTATTTCGTGAATATGCGTCCATGACCGGTTTAAATCAAAATATCCCATTGCAGTTAGATATTTCGGCTTTAGAAACATTAACCAATGATGAATATAATGCATGGCAACCACAACGATGGCCTGTCACCAAAAACTCGCACGTGGTGGCAAAAACATTAAAGCAAAATGGACTTGAATGTCACGACAGCAAGATTAAATATGTCTTAAAGGATGTTTTTCTCGATAAACAGAGTGGCGCTTTTCGTTTTCCAACTTTGTCGGGCAAAGCCAATTTTGTGCTAACGAAACCATGTATAAACAAATCATTAGAGAAACATCGTTGGTGGTTAAACTCAGGTCGTCAGCGCGATCAATGGCACACCATGACTCGTACCGGTCATATTGCTCATCTGTCAGCTTCGGAAGTCGAGCCGACGGTGTACATTAATCGCCTTGATGCCGATAAAGCGAATTTAAAACCCGATCACTTAATTGCGATTCGACAAGCTGACAATCAGCTTAAAGCGAAACTGGCGATTGATGATAACTTAACTCATGGTCAAGCTTTTATGTCGATGCATTGGGCGGGAGAGTACGGTAAAACCAGTCAGGTTAATCGTGTGCTCAAAGGTGTTGTTGATCCTCATTCTGGTCAACCCGCCTTTAAATCCCAAGCTATTTCTATTTGCGCGCAAAGCGTGGCCAGTTATGGTATTTCTGTTGGGATTAATTTTACCCTCAAACATTGGGACTATCTCAGCTTGCAACATGTGCAGTTTCAAACCGGTATGCAAACACAGGCAAAAACGGGGAGTACGACTTCCAATTATCAAAAAGGTATTTGGCGCTTTGCCCATAGTGTCGCGATCAGCAAAGCCGAAATACAAGCTCAAATTAAAGCAACGCATCCTCGTTGTAAGTTTTTAAGCTTAGATCACGAGCAAGGTTGGAGTATGGCTGGACTGGTTAACGATAAGGTGGTGTCGGTTATTTCAGTTAACGATCAGCCGTTGAAACTAGCAGCAGAAGCGTTAATTTCGCTAATAAACCAACCATTGAATCTCACCCAGTTATTAAGTGCGCTTTCTTCTAACCAAAGCCCAAATAGTAAGTTGATTTGCAGCTGCTTTAGAGTCACCGAAGCCGATATATTGCAAGTATTAGAAGATCGCTCGTCAGTCTCATTGGCAGAGCTGCAAACCACATTGAAATGCGGAACCAATTGCGGCTCGTGCTTACCAGAGGTAAATCGCTACTTACAAGCACAAAAAATTGATGTGTTGGCGGTGAAATAACCACTTTGCACCTCTCCCTGAAGGGATGCTAAATAGAATACAAGGAAGATATTATGACAATGGATCACTCACTATTTTCCCCTTTGGGTGAAAAAACAAACCACCTTTATACGCGCTCAAACCTTAACGGTAGAGGACGTTATTTAGAGGAAGAGAAAAAAACGAGTTCTCGGATGTCACAAGCATCAAAGGACAAATTAGGGCGGGTACTATTGGTGGGGGCTGGCCCTAACGATCCAGAACTGCTTACCGTTAAAGCTTATAAAGCGATAGAGAATGCTGAGGTGGTGGTGTTTGATCGTTTAGTCGGGCAAGAGGTTTTAAATTTAATCCCAGACAGTTGTGAGCAAATTTATGTCGGTAAACGTTGTGGTCAACCGAGTTTAAAACAACAGCAAATTAACCAAATATTGATCGAGCAAGCTCTGTTAGGAAAACAAGTGGTACGTTTAAAAGGTGGTGACCCTTTTATTTTTGGTCGTGGCGGTGAAGAAGCGTTAGCCTTGGTTGCCAATGAAATTGAATACGATGTGATCCCAGGCATTACCGCGGCTATCGGGTGCGCGGCATCCTCAAAAATCCCGCTCACACATCGCAATGTTTCTAGCAGTGTGACCTTAGTAACTGGGCATATCACCAGCGGCGCGTTTTCATCTTGGGCAGGTTTGGTGTCTAGTGGACAAACGTTGGTATTTTATATGGGGTTAGAGCAAGCAAAAAATATTCAGCAAGGTTTAATGAGTGAAGGGGTTAAAGAGGACTTTCCATTAGCGATTATCGGTAATGGCTGCAGTAAAAATCAACAAGTGTATGTTAGTCAGTTATCACAACTGGTGTCATTATCAGAGCAATTAAAAGGGCTGACGCCAGCGTTGATTATTGTGGGAGAAGTAGTCAATTTACGCCAAGACTTGTTGCAAGCCCATCATTTACAGGCTCAAATTCAGCAAGATCAATCACAGGCGTTATATCCGCAACAACTGATGGCTGAATTAATAGGAGTTTAAGCTTATTGCTAGAATCTAAGATTTATTTCGGTATTTGATCACGGCAAGCGAGATTAAAAAAGGCACGAAAGCAAGGGTTAATACACCGCACATTACACCAATTTCTCCGGTTGGGTTATCGTTTGGTACAGAGTAAGACACCGCATAGAGAAAACATAACCACGAAAAACTGATCACTTTGGTTTTAATAGGGAATGCAGACTCAGGTTTAAACACAAACCAAACAAACACTAAAGGTAAGAGGAAAATGCCAAATTTCAATTTAGTACTGACACGTGGGGATGGTGTATCGATCATGGTAAGCAACTTAACGGTAAAGGTTGGATGTTAACTAAAAACCAGCAATAATATTTGCTGGCTTTTAAGTGGTAAAGCTTAAGCGTCTGCTTTCTTTACTCGGATTTTTTGACCCGCAACTAAAGCTTGATTTAAGCTCTCAATTGCTTTTTTTGCTTCGTCGTCGCTTGGCATTTCAACAAAAGCAAAACCTTTTGATTGACCCGTGATCGCATCTAAAACAAGATTGCAGGTGCCAACCGAGCCATGCTCAGTAAATAAGACGCGAACTTCATGTTCAGTCATGGTGCGGGCAAGATTTCGAGCTAAAATTTTCATAGTAAACCATTTAATATAAGGTGTTGAAGGTGATTGTCTCAAAGGATCGTCAATAGTCCAAGTGATTAATCGTATTCTAATGAATAATCCTGCTCATATTGTTTTTATACCCATCAATAACCGATAAGTGATGACTAATAAAGCAATAGTCCATAAAGCGGAATTCTGTTAAAGTGGCGTGCTTTTTTATGATAGACCTTTAATTTACGTTGCTTGTTGTGTTTATCAGATGATACCCATCTATTCGTTTTCATCTGCTTAATATCAGATCATCAAGCCGCGACTGACCTAACACTAGGAATTACTTTGACCAATAACGATATCTTACGCCGTATTCGCTACACTTTTGATTTTAAAGACGCCAACATGGTGGATATATTTAATGCCGCTGATTTGGCCGTCACAAGGCAGCAAGTGATCAACTGGCTTAAAAAAGAAGACGACAGCGAATTTGTAAAATGCAGCGATACCGAATTGGCTATCTTTTTAAATGGTTTAATCAATACTAAGCGTGGTAAACGTGAAGGCGAGCAACCAGAGCCAGAAAAGCGTTTAACCAATAACATGGTATTTATGAAACTGCGTATTGCACTGAACATGAAAGCGGAAGATATTATCACCACTCTTGAAGGGGCTAATTTCCGTTTAAGTAAGCATGAACTGAGCGCTTTCTTCCGTAAGCCAGACAATAAGCATTATCGTGAATGTAAAGATCAAATCTTGCGTAACTTCTTAATGGGCGTGCAATTGCAATTGCGTCCAACTGATACGTACGAGTATCAAGACGGTGAGTAATTAACCTAGGGTTAAGCCTAAATAAGCCAACAAAGACAGAAAAGGTCAGCAGATGCTGACCTTTTTGATACTCTCAATATCACTATCGAGAGCTTAGAGCTTAGAGCTTAGTTCTCAAGCCTTAGGCCTTAAAGTTTAGCTTCGATCATGGCTTCCAATTTACCTTGGTCTACCGCAAATGCACGGATACCTTCAGCCAGTTTTTCAACCGCCATTGGATCTTGGTTATGCTCCCACAAGAATTCGGCATGAGTCATGTGTTGAGGTTGTGGCTGTACGTCTTGGTCTGCGATTAATTTTTGCACCACTTCACCTTGGCTGTCTTCTAATTCTTGTAGAAGTTGTGGGCTAATAGTTAAGCGATCGCAACCCGCAAGTTCTAAAATTTCACCAATATTACGGAAGCTTGCCCCCATGACAACCGTATTGTAGCCGTGCTGTTTATAATAGTTGTAAATGCTAGTTACCGACTGAACACCTGGATCTTCATTAGCGGCAAAGTCACGGCCTTGTTTCGCTTTGTGCCAATCCATAATACGACCCACAAATGGTGAGATTAAGAACACGCCGGCTTCAGCACAAGCACGCGCCTGAGCAAAAGAGAACAGTAGGGTAAGGTTACAGTTAATACCTTCGCTTTCTAGAATTTCAGCGGCGCGAATTCCTTCCCACGTTGAAGCTAATTTAATTAAAATACGATCATTGGTAATGCCGGCATCATTGTACATTTTGATCAATTGACGGGCTTTTTTAACACTGCCTTCAGTATCGTAAGATAGGCGCGCATCGACTTCTGTTGAAATACGACCAGGAACCACTTTTAAAATTTCTTGACCAATTGTTACCGCTAGCATGTCGCAAGTATCTTGTACTTGTTGAGCCGTATCTTGGCTCTGGGCTTTAGCGTAGGCAATAGATTGGTCGATTAAAGGGGCGTAGTCTTCAATTTGAGCGGCTTTTAAAATCAAAGATGGATTAGTGGTGGCATCTTCTGGTTGATATTTAGCAATAGCTTCAATGTCGCCGGTATCGGCAACAACAGTGGTAAGCGAGCGAAGTTGTTTTAATTGACTACTCATTTTAGGACCTTAAAAAGTGAATGAAGCATAATGGAAGGAAAAGTCAGACAAGTCAGCGTTTTTATTATTATAGTCTGGATTCCTTGACTTAACTGGCTTCATCATCGAAATAACGGGGGGGTAAGTCAACCATAACTTTCTAAAAGGACCGCTGGATCTCACTTTTTTTTAAGCAACCGCTTGCGTAATCGTTGGCATTAAAATTCATAAAACGTAAATAAAAAAACGACATATATGAGCCAGAAAAAAGATCGCACAATATTAAATTTTTGAGATCTAGGTACGATAATATTGCAATAAAATCGATCTTTTGCGTTATCGTCTAAATTTAATGGAAACCACTTCATAACCTGTCAATTCAATAGCACTTATCCATTCATTGTTCACTATTTTTATAGTTAGTTAGGTTAACTGATTTAAAAGTTAGATTCAGATTTGAAGTTATGCACTTCGGTGTTGAATCAAAACCAAATCAATTCTAATCAAGGAGATAATAATGAATAAGAAAAAAGGGGTTTCGTTATCGGTGATCGCGTTAGCATTATCTGGTTTGGTTTCACATTCGGTATTGGCCAGTGATGCTCCTCAAGTGAGCAAACCGATCGTCGCCGGCTACTTCGCAGATTGGCAATATAAAAATAAACAGCACCCCTATACAGTGAAAGATATACCAGCGGATAAACTCACCCATGTTATCTATGCTTTTTTGTCTATGTGTGGTCCTCATACCGGCGCAGGAGATAAAGTGATCAAACAAGTTGAGCAACAATGTGCAGGCAAAGATCCTTATACCGCGATTATTGTTGATAAAAAGGCGGCTTTAGAGGTTGATTTTGGCAAGGTCAATGTGGATGTCAGCTATAAAGGACACTTTGCTCAACTGGCGCAATTGAAAAAAGACCATCCCAATCTCACTATTTTGCCCTCTTTTGGTGGCTGGACCATGTCAGAACCTTTTCATGCGATGGCGAAAGATAAACAAGCCATGGATCATTTTGCGAAAACAGCGGTTGAATTAATTGCGCAGTATGACTTTTTTGATGGTATTGATCTTGATTGGGAGTATCCAGGTGGCGGTGGATTAACCACTTCTCCGTGGGATGAAAAAACCAAATTAACCGATGAGCAAAAAGAGCAAGAAAAGGGAGCATTTACGTATTTAGTCCGAGAGATCCGCAGTGATTTAGACCAATTAAGCAGCAAAACTCAACGTGACTATGAATTATCAACCGCGGTGGGGGTTGGGCCCAAAGCGGCTCAAATTGATTGGAAATCTGCCGCGCCGTATATGACCAATATGTTTGCCATGACGTATGACTTTTTAGGTGGTTGGGGACAGCAAACCGGTCATTTAACCAATCTACATGCCACCGAGCGTAGTTGGTGGGGAATGGGTGCGGATGTTTTCTTAAATCAAATGCTTGAATTGGGTATTCCCGCTAATAAATTAGTCATGGGAGCCGCTTTTTATGGACGAGGATGGGAAGGCACTAAAAATTTCGATGGTAAATTACCTACCGCTGATCTCATGTCTGAAAAAGGCGCAACATTCGGCACCGATGAACCTGGTTATTTCATGTATTGGGATCTAATGAAAAACTACGGCAAAGAGCAAGGTTATCAATACGGTTATGATGAGCAAGCACAAGCACCATTCTTATGGAATGCTGAGAAGAAAGTCTTTATTTCGTTTGATGATCAGCGTTCGATAAAAGCCAAGGCACAATGGGTGAAACAAAAAGGCTTGGCGGGTATTTTTGCTTGGGAGTTAACGGGAGATACCGATAAAAATACGCTGGTGGATGCGATGAGTGAAGGTATGAAGTAGTGGCTTATTAGAATAACCAAATTAGCTGGGTTTTGAATAAATGCGCAAGATCAGAGCTGATCTTGCGCATTTTCTCGATTATTTGACCGCATTAATTGCACTGGGTTGATCTTGCCTATTGAGATAGTCACGCTGCAGCATATACATGCGAATCGCATTTCGATATTGGCCATTCATAAAGAACTCTTCAATTAAAAGCCCTTCTTGTTTAAAGCCAAAACTTTCATAGAGATAGACGGCTTTCTCGTTTTCATCGGACACTTGTAGATACAGCTTATTGACGTTCAATATTTTAAATGCGTAGTTGACCGCGCGATCAATGATTTCGCGTGCATAACCTCTACCTTGGAAGTAAGGCGCAATGATGATCTGAAATTCTGCGGTACGATGAATGTAATTTATTTCGACTAATTCCACCAATCCGACATGCTCACGATCACCATTTTCAGCAATGAAGCGACGCTCATTTAAATCATGGATATGCTTCACATACAGGCTTTCAAGTTCCATAAACGACTCATAAGGCTCTTCAAACCAATAAGACATTACACTACGATTATTGTTTAAGCTGTGGATGAATCGTAAATCATCTTTTTCTAGTGCACGAATACGGATAGAGTCCGACATATTAGCTATTCCATTAGAATTTTAACTGAGTATATAGAATAAAAAATGGCTTGCAGAATGAAATTTTTTCGTCGTCTCGATAAAATTTTATACTCGATAAAAACCAACGGAGAGATCATTCAGAAAATGATCTACCTACTGATTTGACATTCAAAGAATTGAACTTCGGACTTGAATTTTGGGTCAATACTCTGCTTCAAGAAGGGCAAGTATCACTCTCGTTGTATGTGAAACGGTGAAGTAGAGTAAGTTCGTATTGAGTTTACAGTGTAAATTTTATTGTTTTTCTATCTGACATTGTTGGTCAATTTTAAAATGTTGCTCTGCATTTAGCGCTGTGACGTCGGTTGCAATAAATAAATGAATCGGGAGTTCCTGTACGTTGATTTGAAAATTATTGTTGGAACGGCCTGAGACCTGGGACAACATGGTATTTTTAGTCATAGGCTTAGCTTTGCTTTTGCTAACGGAAGTCTTGCGACAGAGCTAATTTACCAGCACATTAATCCAAGTTTTGGTGGTAACCCTTATAATGGTACACATTTACTCAATGTTGCCAATGCGATCGATCAGTATGAGCCAGATAGTGATGGCTTTGGCCTCACCGCCGCCGACCGACTTGCCACTACACTAGAGTCGAGATTTTAAATAATTTACTGGATGACGTTAGCTCTGGAAAAAGTGACAGTGGTCAATTAGAAACAAATGACTTCATTTTAAATGTATTGGACGATGGTAATGGGGGGTTAACTTTAAATATTTTCGATAAAATTACAGGAGAATCTTCCATCATAGAAGTGAGTGGACCACTGTCTAATTAAAAAGGGATTATTTATCATGTCTAAAATCTTGATGGTATTAATAACATTTGTGGTCGCTGGCTGCTCAAACTCGTTAGATATTCCGGACTCTGATGAAAGCTCTAAATTGATGTACCGAGGTGCTGCATATTCCGATCTCATTAACTTGCCAAAACCACAAGGTATTATCATGGTTTCGGTCTACGACTTCAGAGATCAAACTGGTCAATATCGTCCACAACCGAATAGTAATTTTTCCACTGCAGTCAGTCAGGGGGCGACCGCTTTACTTACGATGTCTCTTATTGATTCTGGTTGGTTTGCACCGTTAGAAAGGGAAGGATTACAAAATCTACTGACCGAACGAAAAATGATAAGAGCGGCGCAAAATCATGGAGAAGCATTCAACCATAATGGAACACTACCATCATTACAATCTGCTAACATATTGATTGAAGGTGGGATTGTTGCCTATGATACCAACATAAAAACAGGCGGTGTAGGGGCGCGTTACTTAGGTATTGGCTCGTCGGGTAAATATAGAACAGGTCAAGTGACAGTTAGCCTAAGAACCGTAGATGTCCGCAGTGGTAAAATTCTCTCCAGTATCATGACCAATAAAACCATCCTGTCTTATGAGTTAAGCGCTGGTGCATTCCGGTACATTGATTATAAAGATCTTCTAGAGGTTGAAATGGGGTATACCAACAATGAACCGGTCAATATTGCATTGATGTCGGCAATTGATACTGCAGTTATCTATATGGTGGTAAAAGGGATTCAAAATAGATTATGGAATCCTGCAAGTGTTGAAGAGTTAGAAAATGCCATGTTCAAAAATTATGCTGATGACAAGGTCGAAATTTTATAATCTTGTTTTTGGTATGGTCTTAATGACAATATTCTAGAACTAAGTTAATATTTGCGACCCACTTCATAAAAATATGAAACCGTTTCAATCGGTACATATGAAGTGAGTAACTTTGAATTTTATATTCAGAGTTATCATTCGTATCCCATTGTAAAGTGCTTTACGAAGTGTTTGCTTAGCTTTTGGTTTGGCCGCTGATCAGTTAAGCATATGAACACACCATTAATGGTTACGCATAGCTGGCTATTACTTTGTAATGGTTTTTGTAACAAGCTCAGGATAACTTTCCTGAGCTTTTTTTATGCCTGAAATTTGATTTTATGGCACAATTGTTTATCTATTTCAGAGTTAATAAGTTCATTATTTTATGAAAATTTTACACACATCAGATTGGCACCTTGGCCAGAATTTTTTCAGTAAAAGCCGTAAACGTGAACATCAAAAATTTTTGCAATGGTTACTTGAGTTAGTAGAGAAGCAATCAATTGATACCATTATTGTGGCCGGAGATGTGTTCGATACCGGATCGCCTCCAAGCTATGCACGCGAAATGTACAATCAATTTGTGGTTGATGTGCATAAAACGGGTTGTACGTTAGTGGTTTTAGGTGGAAACCATGATTCAGTCTCGATGTTAAATGAATCGAAAGAATTACTCGCATGTTTAAATACCCATGTCATCGCCAATAGCAATGAAGATCTCACCAGTCAGGTACTTACCTTAAAAACGCAATCGGGAGAGGTTGGTGCAATATTATGCGCGGTACCATTTGTTCGACCTAGAGATGTGGTGCAAAGTCTTGCGGGTGAAACCAGCGTGGATAAAAAACAATCACTTGGACTTGCGATAAAGCATCATTACCATCAGTTGTATCAATATGCTGAACAAGTTCGAGATTCACTTGATGCACAACTGCCAATTGTCGCCACGGGGCATTTAACCGCAGTTGGTGTCACCGCATCCGAATCAGTTCGCGATATTTATATTGGCTCTCTTGAAGCTTTTGATGCAGGGGCTTTCCCTCCTGTGGATTATATGGCTTTAGGTCATATCCACCGCCCTCAGATTGTGGCTAAATCAGAATCTATTCGCTATTGCGGCTCACCGATCCCGTTAAGTTTTGATGAGATAAAAGGCTTTGATGAAATAAAGAGTATCGAGCAAGCTGAGGCTGGCACTCAGACTAGACAAAGAATTCAAATCGCGAACAAACAAGTGGTGGTTGTGGAATTTGATAATAACCAGAAAAAAATAACACCGACCCCTATTCCTATCTTTCAAGCGATGGCGGTCATCAAAGGTGATTTACAACAAATAGAACAACAACTGCAGCAGTTTACACAGGTAAAAGATACCGTATGGTTGTGTATACATGTTGAAGTGCAAGATTATTTATCCGATTTACAAGCTCGCATTCAAAGCTTGGTCGAAGGGCTGAATGTAGAAGTGTTGCAACTACGCCGAACACGCTCCCAACAAGCAAAAGCATTGACTCAAATGCAAAATGAAACCTTGGCAGAGCTAAGCCCACAAGATGTGTTTGCGAAACGTTTGCAACTGGAGACGTTTGAAACCGATATTGAGCTGCAAAGAAAATCGAGGATCCTTGACCATTTTAAAGTGGTGTTATCAGAAGTAGAGTTGAAAGATCTGGCTGAAAATGATGCGGTAATGCCACAAGGAGACGTTAAGTGAAGATCTTAAGTTTACGTTTTTCAAATTTGAATTCACTTAAAGGTGATTGGAAAATTGATTTTACTCAATCCCCTTTTGCTGAAAATGGATTATTTGCGATCACAGGTTCAACCGGCGCGGGTAAAACCACCATGTTAGATGCGATTTGTCTGGCCCTTTATCATCAAACCCCTCGCTTAGGACTGATCTCAACCTCTTCTAATGAAATTATGACGCGCGGAACCGCTGAATGTTTATCAGAAGTGGAATTTGAAGTTAAAGGGATCGCATATCGTGCTTTCTGGAGCATGCGTCGCTCGCGAGGTAAAGCGGATGGCAACTTACAATCGGCGGTCGTCGAACTGGCAGAAGTCGCGTCAGGTAAAATTCTCGCCAGTCAAATAAAGCGAAAAGACAGCGTGATGAAATCACTGACGGGGCTGGACTTCTCTCGCTTTACTAAGTCTATGATGTTATCTCAAGGCCAATTTTCTGCTTTTTTAAATGCAAAAGAATCGGAGCGAGCGGAATTACTTGAAGAATTAACCGGCACTGAGATTTACGGTGATATTTCTGAAAAAGTTCATGAACACTTTACTGCTGCCAAGCAACGGCTTAGTGAGCTTGAATCGCAGGCCAAAGGTGTACAGCTGTTAACTGAGGAACAAATTAGTAATTTAACGCTTGAGGGTGAGCAATTATCTAATCAAATAAATCTAGATAAAAAGCAGCTACAGGAATGGCAGCAGCATCTGCAATGGTGGCAACAGCACGATAAATTGCAGCAAGCAAAACTCAACGCTGAAAATGCGATGACGGATGCTTTAACGGCCAAACAATTGGCTCAAACCGAATTGTCATTATTAGCCAACAGCGAACCGGCAGAAAAACTGCGAATGCCATTTCAATTATGGCAAGAATCAAGACAGCATAAAATACAGACTGACCAACAGTTAGCGAGCAAGAAGAAACAGCACCTTGAGCAAGAGGTTTTGCAGCTTAACGCTCAACAACAAGCCGAACAGGTTAATAGCCAACTGCAATCGCTTAAGCAACAACATCAAGACTTATTGACGTTAGTGGATGAAAAAGTTCAGCCTCTAGATAATGAAATAATGCATGCTCAAACACAGCAAAAAGAACAGCAAAATCTACTGAGTCAACAAGCATTGCAATTATCAGAGACTAAAAAACAGGTACAAAAGCTAGAACAACAACAGCAAAATACTCAACAACAACGCCAAGTGAGCCAAACTTATTTGCATCAACATGCTAACGATCAAGCCATCGCACAATATATACATGCTTGGCAATTACAAGTTGGGCATATTGCGCAAAATGATCACAAAATGGCCACGTTAACTCAGAAGATAAACACCGAGCAAGACCAACAATTGCAGCTGAAGCAAAGGTGCGCTCAAGTAGAAATGCAATTGAACCAACAACAAACGGATGTGCATGGTAAAAATGCATTATATCAAGCCGCGCTTCAAGAGTGGCAAATTGAAACCGAGAATAAACATGATGAGCAGGATAAACTGCAGCAACTTGAAGCTCAATTAACGTTAAAATCACAACAACAGCAGCAGGTTTTTCAGTTGAATGTGATCCAGCAATTATGGCTAAAATTATCGTCCCAAAATCAAGCTATCGCACCTCGTTTAACTGAGCTGGATACTCAACTAAAGCAACTTACCGAACAATGCACGACGCTGCGTGACAGCTATAAAACCAAAGATAATTTAATTAAAAGTTACACTCAACTCATAGACCAAGATACCCATTTTTCTGACTATCGAGCCCAATTGTCACAAGGAAAAGCGTGTCCACTTTGTGGTGGATTAGATCACCCTTTAATACAATCGGGTCAAGCTTTGTCTCGCTCACAATTGAGTATTAACAAAGAACAAGCAGAGCAGGAAAAACAACAGATTGAATCACAGGGAATATTGGCGCGAACACAATTAGATTCGGTGCGCAGGCACATCGATGAATTGAGCAAACAGCAAGTTCAATCGGCACAAGACATCGCAGATCTGGAACGGCAATGGGTTGAGAAAATAAACCGTGCGCGCGTGGGGTTAGATTCGCTATTATCGGAAATTAATCAACCTGAAAAAATAAAACAATTAGAGCACCAGTTACCGCGCGAGATTGATGATTTAACGCATCGTATTAACCAATACAAAAAAATTGAGAAACAGGTATCGACGAGCAAAGAAGCGTTGGTGTCGAGTGAACGATTATTGGAACGATCGCAGTCTGATGTTGCCACTTTGAAACTGCAACAGCACACGCAACAATCACAGATTGAAGATTCAATATTACAAAAGCAAAATCTGGCGAGCGAAAGCAGTAACATTTATCAGGCGTTATGCCGTCAATGGCAGGCGTTGGGATATGCACTACCGCAAGCTGAGGTGGGTGAAAATACTGTGCCGCATAGCGTGATAGCAGATTGGCTGTCAGATAAACAACAAGCTGCCCAGCAATGGCAAAAACACCATGAAACAAATACCGAGCTGCAAAATCAATTGGTTCGTTTGCAAGAACAAATATCGAATGCTGCGAGTACGTTGCAAGACAAACAAGTGACGGTCGATAAAATGCAGCATACTCAATTAGAGGCGAGCAATAAACTGGATCATTTACGCCTACAAAGGCGCGCTGTGTTCGATGATAAACTTGTCATGGATGAAAAGCGACATAGCCAAATAGCACTCGAACAGGCAGAAAAGCAATGTCATCAAGCACAGACGCTGTTTCAGCAATTGAATACGCAACAACAGACGTTATCAGCCGAAATAGATACCATCGCACAACAATTACAACAGTTAGTGAGTCGATACCAACAAAGAGAGTCAGAGTGGCAGCAGCAGTTACAACTAAGTCCATTTGATACTCAGCAACAATTTGAGGCGGCATTATTAACGACAGAAGACAGGCAAAAATTGTTGGTATTACAAAAAGATATCACCAATCGTATTGAGCGCCAAACGGCCTTAGTTGACAATGCCACCTCGCAGTATCAGCAGATCATGCAACTTGAACAAGCCAAGCAATGGTTATCCGTTAGCCCGAATAGTGTCGAACAGAATATCCAGTCTTTAAGTGATAATATCGAACAAAAATCTCACCGAGCAGGTCAAGTTGAGCATGAGATCGAGTCAGATGTGCAGCGCCGAGCAGGGCAGCAATCTTTGTTTGAAAAAATTGAATCGATGCGCTCAACGTATGATGACTGGCAATATTTACATTCCCTCATCGGTTCTAAAAGTGGCGATAAGTTTAGGAAATTTGCTCAAGGCTTAACCCTCGATAATTTGGTGTATCTGGCGAATAAACAGCTAAACCGTTTGCATGGACGTTATTTATTGCAACGTTCAGGCTTGGCGATGGCAGAGGAGGCAACGAGTTCTAACTTATTATCGATAGAGGGATTGGCCCTTTCTGTGGTGGATACTTGGCAAGGGGATACGATTCGAGACACCAAAACCTTATCTGGAGGGGAGAGCTTTTTAGTCAGTTTAGCCTTGGCATTAGCCTTGTCGGATCTGGTCAGCCATAAAACCAGTATCGATTCGTTATTTTTAGATGAAGGTTTTGGCACATTAGATGCTGACACTTTAGATATGGCGTTAAATGCATTAGATAACTTAAATGCCTCGGGTAAAATGATTGGTGTGATCAGCCATATTGATGCAATGAAAGAGCGGATCCCAGTTCAAATCAAAGTACATAAGAAAAGTGGTTTAGGGATCAGTGAGCTTGATCAAAACTATCGACATCACACTCAAACTCAAGACAAGGAAATGGTATGAACAATATTATTGTCGATGGAAAGAAAATAAAACCGTCCAAAGTGGTTTGTGTCGGGCGCAATTATGCCGAGCATATCAAAGAGCTTAATAATGTGATGCCAGATGAAATGGTGGTCTTCAATAAGCCTAATTCTGCCATCAGCGCAACCTTAACTTCACTTCATCAAGAGCCGTTGCATTATGAAGGTGAAATCTGCTTTGTGATAAAAAGTAAAAAAATTCATGCGGTTGGATTTGGCTTGGACTTAACCAAGCGCCAATTACAATCAAAGTTGAAAGGGAAACAACTGCCATGGGAAAGAGCAAAAGCATTTAATGGCGCGGCAGTACTCAGTCAGTTTGTTTCGATCAGTAATGGAGATTGGCAAGGCTTATCTTTAGAGTTATTAATTAATGGCGTTAAGGTACAAGCCGGTGGCGTGAATCAAATGCTCTATACTCCGGATCATATTGTGCAAGAAGTATTAAGCTACAGTAAGCTTGAAAATGGCGATGTGATCATGACGGGTACGCCAAGTGGTGTAGGGGTAGTACATCAAGGTGATATTTTTACTGGTCGTATTAAGCAATATGAACATGTGCTTTTAGAGGCGCAATGGGTTGCGGAATAATAGTGACTGAAAGAGTCTAAAAAACTTATCGACAGTATTTGTTAATGAAATGTACACTGGCTCATTATTGATTCCCATAATCTTAAGGTTTTAATCTATCACTTTGATTTTATGTATTAAATTCAGATATGTTAAATATCAAACATTCTGGCATTGTTATTAGATTGTAAATTAGAAAAACTAATGTGAAAGTGTGGTTTTTCTCATTATGACTTATACAAAATCGTTCGTATTATCGCCATATATTAATAAGTTAATAAAGAGTGAGAAGCCAGATGACACAAGCAATTTTAGATACTGTTGCCACACCATCAATGGACCAAAAAGCCTACTCGGTTAGCTTCAAAGGATTGATTCAGCATTTTTCAGATGTACTATTTGGCAAAAGCCAAGCAACGAATGCCGTCACTAATGATACGTCAGCGTTATCTGAACATTTGCGCAAAGATCTTGGGTTGTACTAACCCATTAGATTTCAACATTGCTTTATGAATACGAAAACCAGCCTAGTGCTGGTTTTTTTATGCCCGTATATAAAATGGGAGTATTATTATTTTAATCGAGGGGTGAGAGCTAATGTCATGATTTTGTCAAATAAATAGTCAATAAATGTGATGTCTGGGGGTTTGCAATAATTTTTGATAATAAAAAAGTATGAGTTTAATTTTTTATAATCTAAACTTTAATAGTATAAAAATTAAATTGGTTATCTACCGATAGGATGAGGTATGTTGGAAAAATTCAGTTGCAATCATATAGTTTTAGTGAGTAAAAATGAAAGTTTATTCCCTATTTTAAATGAGGTTTTCCAGCGACTGTCTCCAAGACCAGATGAATTTTATTACGAAAAAAACTTTAATTTTTTAGATAAAAAACAATATCATAATAAGTTGGTTATTATAGATTTTAATACAATTCAAATTCCGACAAATTTCTCTCCTACAGGTACGAGACAAAGCTACAAGTGTCTTGCTATCAATACTAAGCTGACTTTTGACTTAGCTAGGCGCTTTCTAACCCTAGGTTATGTTGGTGTGATAGACCAACCAATGCTTATGGAGCAACTCCCTAAAGCTGTCCGTTCAATTCTAAATGGCGAGTATTGGTATTCTCGCATTGTACTTTGTTCTGTGATTAAACCTGAAAATCATAAAGAAATGGATTTAGATGATGTACTTAATAAATTATCTCAAGAATACGATTTAACATTAAAAGAAACTAATACTTGTAAGTTTATGCTGGAAGGATTGACTAATAGTCAGATAGCTGAAGAAAATCATGTTAGTATTAATACTATAAAAACGCATAGTTTAAATGTTTTCAACAAACTGCAAATACATTCAAGAAAAGAGTTAATAAACTTTGTAACTGATAAATTTGAGAATAACATCTCACCTGAAAATCACCCGCTCAATCAGGTTAAATCACCCGTTTAGGATGAGGCAGGTATCTTCGTAACTGACTAGTATTTTATTGCTGGCCGAGTCTAGCATTTAAAAACAATATATTTTACGAGGGATTGACAATGAAAATGAAATTACTAGCGGCTTCTGCTGCACTCGCTTTTGCTCCAACTTTTGCAAACGCGGCGATTGATTTAAATGCTGGTGATACTGTTAGCTTTAATCTTAGCGGTGTCATTGAAGAATATTGTGTGATGGAAGTGGTTGATGATAACGCAGGTGGGCTACAGTTAGAAAATTCGGTATTAAATAACTTTGGTTCAGTCAAAGTATGGTGTAACAATGGTACTGGTTTTGCTGATGTTAACGTAACTTCAGCTAACTCTGGTAAGTTACTTGGCGGTACGTATGGAGAAGAAATTACTTATTCATTTCGTTTCCATGAAAATGATCACCCTTTAACTACATCAGCTAATAACTATTTAATCCACCGTGCTGGTAAGCCGCATATTCTACTAACAGAAACATCAAATATTGTTACAGAAATCTGGACTAAGAAAAATGCCGCGGGTACTCATACTTTAACTGAGCTTGCAGCAGCGCCACCTATTAAACAACTTTATCTTCAAACTGAAGATGTAATGGCGACCACAGTTGCTGATACATATGCAGATGTTTTAACGCTAAAAATCGGTCCTGTAGGCACATTATAATTGCAGGATAGTTTAAGCGAACCACATTTGTGGTTCGCTTCTTTTACAAGGATTGTATTTATGAAGCAGATTTTGATGCTTATTGTTTGTATTTTAGTATCAAGTAATAGCTACGCATTTAGGGTCGAGCCTTTTTTACAAGCAATGGAACCGCTAGGAAAAAAAGCATCAGCGACGTTTAAAGTGATCAATGATTCAGATAAACCTCTTCCTATAGAGACGGAGATATTACGTGCTCATGTGAATGAACAGGGCAAGGAAGTCACACAACCTGATGATAGTTTTTTTCTTATGCCTCCCCAAACAATGATACCGCCTCAATCGTCACAAGTTTTTCGACTCAAATATATCGGTGAGCCTATTCTTTCTCAAACCGAAGCTTATCGTTTGGTTTTTAAGCAATTATCCCTTGATGAAAATCAGGGGAAATCAGGCGTTCAACTTCTTTTTCATTTCAATGTTTTACTTTTAGTCTCACCTAAAGACGCTAAATCGAATTTAATTACCAATATAGCGGATCACAAAGATAAAAAATCAATTGATGTTAAATTGAAAAATGAAGGTAATAAGTATGTTGACCTCTCTAAATTAAATATGAACGTTGTAGGAAGCGAAGGGGAAAATACCCTTAAATGGTTCCAATATTCACCTATCACTGGTTTTCAAATATTATTACCTCAACGTGAGAGGCAGTTTGTTATTGAATCTGGGGATATCCCGAATGTAGGGACCGTTAAGACTGTCGATTTTAGTGAATAATATCAAACGCATTTGTTGGGTATATTTAGCAACGCTTTCCTTTTCTGTACAAGCGGCAACGTGGTGGATCGAATTGCCAGTACAGATAGAAGGAAAGGTGGTAACCCAATTAGAAATAGAAACAGATGGCATGACAGTAGAAAAACTGGATGTTGAACGAGTGACCAATGCGTTTAAAGGCTTGGTGAGTTCAGAGTTATTACAAAAAATAAGTAACCAAGAGCACGGTGATATCACAATCGAAGAATTGAATAGTTATGGTATTCATTTGAACTTCTCCCCACAAAACTTGCAATTTGATCTGACTCTTGATTCTGGTGCGATGGCGATGTCATCGTTAGATTTTGGCTATGACTATCAAGTACCCGATTATTCTTCCAGTGCTAATGTCACCTTTCAAAATGCGTTTAATTTTATCAATCGTTATGACTTCGAAGAGAAACTATCTGAAAATACGATTGAAATTACTGGCGCATTAAATTTATTTGGTGTTTATGGTGCCAATCTCATTTGGAATGGCAACATTGACTTTTCTGGCGAAGGTGAAATAACCGAAAGCAGAGGCCCTGTCTTACTTTATTTTGATCAACCCCAAATCCCCATGCGTATTTCTATGGGGGAGATGGATACATCATCAACGAATAATTTATCTTCTATTACCATTACAGGGCTTTCTATTTCTCGTAGTCAAAATACGCTAAGACCCTTAGAAACGACGACAACGGCGCCAAATCAGGTTTTTGAATTAACGGAGTCTGCTGATGTTAGTATCTTAATTAATGGTCGTTTATTTAATACAATTAAATTGCGTCCAGGTCGCTACTCATTAGATGATCTGCCTATTTCAAGTGGTGCGAATGACATATCATTAGTGATAAATTATTTGTCTGGAAAACAAGAAATTAAAGAATTTAGTAATTTTTATTCGGCAGCGCCATTAGCCAAAGGGTTTGATGATTTTAATTTATCCACCGGAATAGTTTCTGACTACAGTAGTGATGGATTGAAAGCAACATACCAAGAAACATGGATTGCTTCAGGATTGTATCGTTATGGACTCACTGATGGGATAACCCTAGGTGCTATTAGTACTTATCATCCTGATGCTCAGATTGTCGGGCTTGACCTTGTATTCACATCTTCGTTAGGTACATTATCCCTAAGACCAAGTATCAATTTATTATCTGAATCTATAAATGACAATTTAGCGCTCAAAGGTTTTGCTGGGGGAGATGAATCATTGGCATTAAGTGTAGATTACTCTCAGACATTTTTTGCAACCACCACTTTTACCGGGACAGATATTCGATTGAATGCGAATTTCCTACAAAATTATTCTGCCCAACCATGGTTTTTAAATAGTGACCAATTCGACACCAGTAATACTTATATTGTCAGCATTGGTCAGGGTATCACTGAGCAACTAAGTTTAGATTTAAGTGGGCAGTATCAAGAATTGTACTTTTATAATGATACCTATAATGGCAAGGCTTTATTATCTTTTCAATGGGATAGTTTAACCGCTAAAACGGGAATCGAGTATTATTCTGATTCTGAAAATTTCACGGCGGAAACCCGATATGTCTTTAACGTCACTTGGAGTGGAATGATTTCAGATTCATCTATTTATGGCTCATTATCTTATGATCAGAGAGGAAACTATACTCGAGCAGAACTGAGTTCGGATTCGGCTAAATATGTAGGCGATCTGGATGGTTCAGTTTCTTATACATACGTCGATAATAACTCTTCAGCTTCGGTTGAATCAAATTATATTGCGAATCGGTTTAGAGGCAGAATGAACTATAATTATAAATTAAATCAGGATAAAGAGTCATCATCTTCGTTAACCAGTAATATATCGACGACTTTTGCTTTTGTTGATGGGCGAGTATCTTTATCTCCACAACCCATCGGAGCGCTTGCAATGGTTGATGTTCATGATTCTTTGACTGCGGATGTCTTAATTAACCCTTCAAGGGATGAATATGAAGGCGTTGCCAGTCGATATTTATCGACACATACGGCTTTAAGTTCGCATATAACAAGTAGAGTCATTATTGAATCACCAGACGCACAGGTTGGTTATAATTTAGGGAGTGGCTCGTACAATGTCACCCCTGGTAGTTTAACTGGGCATATACTAGAAGTCGGCTCTGATTTTTCTAATACCGTCATTGGGCAATTTATAGATCAAGATTCAAAGCCAATTGCATTGAAGGTTGGAAAGGCTTATCAGGGCGATCGCTCGGTGAGTTTTTTTACTAATAGTAATGGCAGGTTTGCTTTAGAGGGGGTTTCAACCGGTATTTATAATGTCGAAGTCTCTTTTGACGGGCAAGTATTTAAAGGGAAATTGGATATCCAACCTGAATCTAATCTTTTGTATAGAGCAGGTACTGTTATCCTTCAACGGACTCAAGCTCCATAAGGGGGTAGATATGCATAATGTATTAAAAATTTTTGTTGTTATATTATTTTCTACTATGAGTATGAAAAGCTTGGCTCAATGTGAGGTTAATTGGAGTATTACCGAATCTCCTGTTGGAGTGATATTGCATCAAGGTAAATATGTTTTACCTGTCAAGGTTGTGGTGAATAGCACAAACGAAAGTTGTACGACTTACTTAGCTTTAAATGCTAAAAAAACAATTGTTTTCCGGTCTGGTCGAGATGCTTTTAAAGCTAAAATTCTAGATAATCAGATGAATAGGATACCTATTTGGAATGAAAAGTTCCTATTACCGTTAAAAGATAATGAAGCACATGTCTACCTTGTTCTTCGTTCACCATTTGAATTAATGCCAGGAAACTATTCTACATTCTTTGATTTTTTAATTTTTGATGCAAAAAAGAAAATAGTTAATACCTCTAGCGTATCATCTCAAAGTGTCAGTTTTTCAGTTGAACCAGTTGCATCCGTACAAGTAAGAGGGAAAAGGCAAACCAATCATTATGGTAACTATGAAATTGATTTTGGTAATCTGTATAAAGGAAACACACAAAAAGTAATGCTATTATTTAACAGTAATACATTAACTCAAGTTTCTATTGAATCAACGAACGGAGCATTAGTTAATGCCAGAAATAATGAATACCGCATTCATTATGAAGTGATGCTTGATGTGCGACAAAAATTTAAGTTTCAGCCGTCAAAATCAAATAAAACAGCAGTGTTTGAAAGGGTATCAGGGAAAGGCAAGAAGCTGGTTAAAATGCAAATGCGAATTTTAGATGACACTAAATCTGCACTTGCAGGTCAATATCAAGATAATTTAATTTTGACGATTGGACCTCAACTTTAAATATTCAAAAGTGCTATTTTTGACAAGCTATTATTTAAGTTGGATATGAAAATGGCGTTAAATCAAAGGATTAACGCCATTTTTAAATAAATGATTTGTTAGTTTTACTTCTTACGGCAGTACTCAGCAATTAAGTACATAGATTGACCGTTTGCTTTACCTGAAATCAAACGCGGATCAGCGTCTAGGCTAATGTTACGAACGACAGTACCTTGTTTGATAATAGTTGAAGATCCTTTAACCGGTAAATCTTTAGTAACAGTCACATCATCACCTTTTTGAAGAACAACGCCATTGATATCGCGCGCTTTTTCTTCGTCTTCATCCATGCCGATTTCTGCCCAGTTTTTGGTTTCTTCTTCGATATACATCATATCAAGCAACTCGTTAGCCCAAGTTTCACCTTGACGAGATAGGTTGGTCAGTTGACGCCAAGCCAGAACTTGCACTTGAGGTACCTGACTCCACATACTGTCATTTAAGCAGCGCCAGTGGTTAACATCCATGCTTTCTGGTGACTCAACCTGTGCGCGGCAAGTACCACAAAGAATG
The DNA here is from genome assembly GCF_014694465.1 of Vibrio sp. S11_S32. Lineage (NCBI taxonomy): Bacteria > Pseudomonadati > Pseudomonadota > Gammaproteobacteria > Vibrionales > Vibrionaceae > Vibrio > Vibrio sp. S11_S32. The sequence continues at coordinate 29,772 of NZ_JAAUWS010000028.1, forward strand.
GTAGCGTGATCGACAGTGATGTATGTGTGAGGCGCTACAACAAAAGGAGCAAGATCAGAAGTAGAAGAGCAAAGCTCACATTTTGAGTCGCAACGAGCGAGTAAAGTCGATTCAGTTGACATAGATATTCACCTAAAATTTATCGGGTTTGTTTTCAATCCGCTATTATCCATGTATCACTAAAGCACTTCAAGGCGAAAGATTTGTTAATGACAGTATGTATAAAGCTAGGTAGACGAATTGTTTTATTTGTGTAAAATTAGAGCGATAAACTTAAAGATAGAAGCAAGGAACACAATGACCAAGCTAATATTTGGAATTATTTTGATTGCGATGGGGGTTGGTCTTGGTATTAAATATCAAGATCCAATCATGGATATGCTGAATTTAAGACAAGCAGAAGAAATTCAAGATGGCTATGAAGATGCCAAAGATAGCTTACAGTCAGGTATGAGTTCATTGTCGGATACGGTGAGCCAATTAGCTCAATAATACTTCCGATTAAGAAATAACATGACGGAAAATGTCATTCACAAAAAAGAGACGTTGCTTAATCGTAACGTCTCTTTTTGTATCTAATCTCTATTAATGGGCATTTTGTCCTGTGTGTGTAAACCCTTCATAAGCTAAAAACATGCCTAAGCCAATTGCTGGTAATAAAATCACAACATTTTTTAGAAAATCTAATTGACTATAAAAATTAATTGGATTGAGTAAATCAGGCGATTGGACAAGGTAATGATCTGGAGAACCAAGCATGGTAAGTATATACACTATTGCTGGGACACCAAAAATACCAAAGATGAACCCAACGACAGCTGCTAATATTTTATTTAACATATTCATATTATCACCCCCCGCTTTTCAACACCATTATCGTTTTTATTGATGGCATCAATATACGACTGTCTTTAGTTGAAGAACTGTTGATTAGTCCATTTAATTTCTATGTTTTTTAGATTACTCCTGTTATAAAAAAGTAAATTCGGGATAGATCACAAAGGTTAGTTTCTATACAAAAAAGATCGGAGATTGGTCACAATCAGCGATCTTTTATCTATAAACATAGGTACATTTTCTACAGGTAAACTAATCTTAGTTAATCCAATCTAAGTGACATTAAGTATAGCTTATTGCTACAGATTGTTTGACATTCGGCGTTATAAATTGCCGCCGATACCAATGCTAGGGTTGACATAGACTGGTCCAATTTTAAATGGCGCTCCAATGTCTAAATTGGCATAAGGAGTACAAGAAGCCAAAAGTAATACAGTTGCTGTTAACGCAATGATTCGTTTTAAATTCTTCATTTTTTGCTCTCCTGCATGACAAAGCCTGCGCCAGCAGGATCACGGATGATGGCAACAGTACCATTGCGAACGGCTTTCGTTGGGGCCATTAATACCACGCCGCCATTTTGCTTTACTTTCTCAATCGTCGTTTTTACATTATCGACTCTTATGTAGTTAACCCAAGTGGTACTGACATCAGCGTTAGGCTTTTTAACAAAACCAAAAGCAGGTTTGTTGTTAATCGTTAAATACTGATAACTATTTTTCGCCAGTGTTTTTTCACCGTTTTTATACTGCCCAAGTTGCTGATAAAACGCTTGGCTTTGCGCGACATCTTGGGTCCACACTTCTTGCCACATCCAATTACCTGATTGTTTCGGCAGTGTAACTGGGTCGCCTGATACGGTATTGAGAACAGAGAATACGGCCCCTTGAGGATCTTGCAATACGGCAATATCACCACTACACACGTCCTTTTAAAGTGGTTTTCTTAATTAAGGTTTTGCCACCGGCTTTTTCTGACAAGCTTACGGTTTGGTCAATATTGTCGGTTGAAATAACCGGTAACCAATAGTTGGTATTGCTGTTCGCCGGCAGTTTTTCCATACCGGCAATGTATTGTTCTTGATATTGGATCAGGCTGTAATCATCGTTAATGGCTTCAAATTTCCAGCCAAAACATGTTGGTAAAAAGGTTTAACTTGCTCTGGATTGGTGGTTGCCAAATCGCGCCAAACAATCGTGCCGGGGGTTTTAACGCTACTATCGGTTAAAGCGGGAAAGGTCATGGATGGCGATCCACTACAAGCAGCAAGCAATAATGTTATTGCACCTGCAATGGGCAGTGAAAACCATTTTTTTGTCAGTATTGTCATTATGTCTGTCCTTGTTTGGTTAAAAATGTAATGGTTTAATGATCTTGGAGGGTTCTATAGCCTATAATTGACTGCAATATAGGAACCTAACTATGAATATTAACACTCGAAAAAAACGACTAAATTACACACATAAACAAAAGCACGAGTACGCCAGATTGATGATTGAAGAGCATTATACCAATCAACAAATTATGGATATATCAGGCGCTGGCGCTACTGCGGTTGCTCGTTGGAAAAAGCAGTACA
>NZ_JAAUWS010000029.1:0-31450 GCF_014694465.1 Vibrio sp. S11_S32
GTGGCCTCTCAGCATGGTCAGTTGTGTCCGAAATCGTCACAGCCGTGACGAATCGACAGCCCTACCCAAACGTATTCGGTTTTTAACGTTCACCAGCCCTGTCAATAGGGTGCTGGTGAACGCTTACAAAGTATTGCCTTTTGTGGTCAAAGGGATTGGCTTTGTGTTGTCAAAAATTAACGGCATGGGACGGTTAGAGTCGTTTAATGCAGTGAGCGCCTTGATGGTGGGTCAGTCTGAAAACTTTATCACTTATAAAGATATTTTAGGTAAAATGTCTGAGCGTAGAATGTATACCTTAGCAGCAACTGCCATGTCGACCGTTTCTATGTCAATCGTCGGCTCTTACATGCAATTGATTGAGCCTAAATATGTGGTGACAGCGCTGATCTTAAATATGTTCAGTAACTTTACTATTTTGTCACTGATCAACCCTTATGATTATGACTCTGAAGTAGATTTTGACACTATGGTGTCGGAAGGCCAAGCGGAGAAAAACAAGAATCATTCTTTGAAATGCTAGGTGAATACATCTTAACCGGTTTTAAAGTCGCGGTGATTGTGGCTGCGATGCTGATTGGTTTTATTTCTTTAATCGCCATGATCAATAAAGGTTTTGATATGGCCTTTGGTATTAGTTTCCAAGATACTCTTGGCTATGCGTTCTACCCAATTGCTTGGTTGATGGGCATTCCTTCTCACGAAGCGCTACAAGCTGGCAGTATTATGGCGACCAAATTAGTGACCAACGAATTTGTCGCAATGCTGGCATTGAAAGACCAAGCCCACGAGTTATCACAATTAACCGTTGGTACCATTTCGGTGTTCTTAGTGTCTTTTGCTAACTTTAGCTCAATCGGCATTATTGCTGGTGCGGTAAAAGGTGTGAATGAAGAGAAAGGCAATATGGTGGCTAAGTTTGGTTTACGTTTATTGTACGGCGCAACATTAGTCAGTATTTTATCAGCCATGATTGCTAATGTGGTGATGCAATAATATTTTGATTTGATGTAGCGGTGTTCTCACCGCAACATTTATTATTTTAACCCCATTCTATTGAGCTTGTTATTAGCTCCACATCACTAAAATCGCGGCGACAGCGACTAAAGTTAATCCGACGCCATCTTTAATGGCGACCTTTTGTTTTAGCCATAAAAATGAAATCAGCATGGTGAAAAATATCTCGACTTGTCCCAAGGTTTTGACATAAGGAACCGCCTGTAAAGACATTGCGCTAAACCACCCAATCGAACCTAAGCAACTGGCAATACTGGTGAGTAGTGTCAGTTTCGGGCGTTGCCACAATGCGTTAAGCGTACTCGGATCAGTAGAACCGATATAGATAAGCAAGATGATGGTTTGCAAGCTTATCACCAAAAACAACACCCATGCGGCGTCATAGGGAAACGGTAAATGCAGCGCCAAACTGGCTTCTCTTACCCATAGTGAGGTTAATGCAAACGCACAACCACAAGCAAGGCCAAGTAAAACGGTTTTTATCGACAGGCTCTTTATACCGCTGCTGGTACTCAATAGAAAAATGCCAACCCCACCAATAAACACCCCTGTCCATCCTAATAACGTTAAACTGGTACCAAAAAAGGCGACCCCTAAAATGGCGGCGGCTAAAGCTTCACTTTTGGCCAGCCCGGCACCAATAGCGTAATTATTTTGCTTAAACAGTAATACCATTAAGGCAGTTGCTAGGATCTGCATTAATGATGCGGCAATAATATAGCTGAGAAAGATCGGGTTAAATTCGGGTAATGCTGCCGGTTGATAAAGATAAAGCGAGCTTAAATAAATGGCAGCGATAGGACTTGCCCATAAAAAGCGGGCGAGGGTAACGCCTAAGGTTTTGACTTCAGAAGATAACCGGTTTTGAAAAGCGTTGCGCCAAGATTGCATAAAAGCGGCGAAAACGGTAAATGCAATCCATGTCATCTAAATGCCTGCTAAATCTGTTTATAAGGAGGCTCCACCATGAGTGTGATGGAGGCAGGGAAAGAGTTACATTAATCTCTAGGATCTTCACCGACCGTTAACGGTAATTTAAGTGGTTTACCATCTCGTAATATATCTAATTCAATATGAGTACCTGGGCGCAGTTCGGTTATCAGTTCCATCACGCTTTGGCTATTGACCACTTTCTTATTATTAATACTGACGATGATATCTTTTTCTTTTAAACCGGCATCTGCGGCGGGACCTGAAGGGGACACTTTCAGTACGATAATACCGTTCGTATGTTCTACCCCAAGTAAGCGTGCCGCGACGGCATTCATATCTTGACCATCGATACCAATATAACCACGGATCACACGGCCATCGGCAATAATTTTGGTCATAATTTTATTGGCTAAGGCGTAAGGGATGGCAAAGGAAATACCATAGGTCTCTAGATCGGTGGCTTGTTGGAAAGAGGCGGTATTAATGCCCACTAATTCACCACGAGTATTCACAAGCGCTCCACCAGAATTGCCTTTGTTAATTGCAGCATCGGTCTGAATAAAGGCTTGGCGACCATCGGTGCTGACCGACGAGCGACCAATGGCTGAAATAATCCCAAATGTGGTGGTTTGACCAAGGTTATACGGGTTACCAATTGCCAGCACAATATCGCCAATCTTAGCTTTATAGTTTGGATTTTGTGGGATAACTGGAAGGTTAGTCATATCCACTTTCAGCACGGCTATATCGGTTTGTTTATCTAAACCAACCAATTGGGCATTGGATACTCGGCCATCTTGCAGCGCAACCACGATTTGATCAGCTTTCGCCACCACATGGTAATTGGTAATAATATAGCCTTTGTCACTGACAATAACGCCAGACCCTAGACCTTGGGTTTTTAATTTTAAGTGATCGCCTTGGACATATTGGCGGCTATAAATATTCGCTACCGCAGGACCGGCGCGGTGCACCGCATGGCTAAAAGAGACATTAACCGCATCAATGGTTTCAACGTCAGGTTGTTTATTGAATAAATTAGGTAGATTTGGACGCAGTGAGGGAACCGCTAATAATAAAATGACGGCAGTTGCTAGGCCAATAAGAATAGGTCGCAGCAAAAATTTTAGCATGTAGCCCTCGGGTATCAGAGATTTGGAAAGAACAAAAACAGGCAATATAGAGTTTAAGAATAACATTGGATTGAAAACAAAGAAAAGAGAAGTTTACGGAGAAACTTCTCTTTTCTACTGTGTGGGTAAGGGGATGAATCGCTTAGATTAATCAACGGCCCATTTTATTGGTACTAAGGCGGTTACTTTATCTTTTCAACTTTTAGTCAATTAGGATGCCTTTTCTAAGTGTGGCGATTGTAGTACCGCTTTTTTCTGCTCTTTCAACACACCGGTTGCGCCATTAGCATAGTCTTTTGGTTGCACATCACTGATTTCATCAGCTTTAGTGTCGCTTGTTTCTTCCGTTGATTGAGAAATAAATGGACTGTCTTGTTGTGGCACATTGGGCAGTAAGTCGGTTGAGGTTTGCGCCATGTGTTGATAAAGCTTAGTGTAGCTTTTGCCTAGTGTATCGAGCATGTCAGCCGCACTAGAGAAGTGATCGGATAGCTCTTGGCGATGCTGCTCTAATTCGAATTTAGCGGCCTCTAGCTCTTTTTGTAATTGCTTATGTTTTTTGTATTCAGGTGTCATTAGGCGGGCAATAATAATGCCGATGATAAGACCTGCCAGTAAGCCTATTGCAGCGTAAAGAAAATCCATACAAGTTCCTTATTGTTGTTTTCTAACATGTTTGTTACAAGTTTGTTATGCATGTTGTGATTACATGGTACTATGACATTTCGGCTTGATAAAGCAAAAGCTGCCCCTAAAAACCGCCAACGTGATTTTAGACATTCGAGCGGTTGATTCGCAATAGTCGTTGAATAGCTAATTGGTTGAGAATAACGAATTAGTCATGGATAACAAGCTAGTGGTTGAATGAATATAATGACGCCAAAACAAAAATACCAATACGATCTTGAGCATTGTGGCTATCAACACGACTCCGCTCAGCAATTTGCCGTCGACAAACTGGATGTTTTATATCACCAGTTACTAGAGTATGTATCGAGCCCAGTTAAAAAGCCCAACTTTTTTGCAAAAATCTTAGGTCAAGCGCCTAAGGTATTGCCACCGCAAGGTTTATATTTTTGGGGTGGCGTTGGGCGCGGTAAAACCTATTTAATGGATTTGTTTTTTGATGCGCTACCACACTCTAAAAAGTCACGCATGCATTTTCACCGCTTTATGTTACGTGTGCATGACGAACTCGGCAGTTTGCAAAACACTAGCGATCCATTAGAAGTGGTTGCCGATCGATTAAAACAAGAAGCCGATATTATTTGTTTTGATGAGTTTTTCGTGTCCGATATTACCGATGCGATGATTTTAGGTACGCTATTTCAAGCATTATTCGCTCGTAATATGGTTTTGGTGGCCACGTCGAATATTCCGCCCAAAGATTTATATCGTAATGGTTTGCAACGAGCGCGCTTCTTACCCGCGATTGAGTTGATTGAAAAAAACTGTATAGAAGTGAATGTAGATAGTGGGGTCGATTACCGTTTAAGAACCTTACAACAAGCTGAGATCTATCATTACCCGCTAGATAACCAAGCGGCGCATAACCTGAATCATTATTATCTGCAGTTAAGTCGAGATGAATGTCAGCAAGTGCAAAGTATCGAGGTTAATCATCGCAATATTGAGGTGATGGGTGTGTGTGATGGCGTGTTATTGATTAGCTTTGAGCAATTGTGTGAAAGCGCGCGTAGCCAATCAGATTATATTGAAATCTCTCGTCTGTATCACACTGTATTAGTAGCAGGGGTTAAGCAAATGAGTCGCAACAATGATGATGCAGCTCGGCGCTTTATCGCGATGGTGGATGAGTTTTATGATCGCAATGTTACCTTGATTATTTCTGCTGAAGTTAAGCTTGAAGATTTATATTTACAAGGTCAGTTAGAATTTGAATTCCGCCGCTGTCAATCTCGTCTGGTTGAGATGCAGAGCGTCGATTATCTTGCAAATGAGCATTTGTCCTAAATTTAACGCTTGGGCCTTATCCATTGTTAGCCTGATTGGGGCGATCTGTGGATGTGAATATACGCAAAAACAGAATAAATACAGCCTTGAGCACTAGAAAGTGGCCCTTTTAAGGTTTTTTTACTGCGAAGTTAAAAAAAAACCTTTTTTGGAGAAAATAGATGCTTTTTAGCTCACACTTCTCTATAATCTTGCGACCCACCGTTACTGCAGGCGTAATTGTTCCTCTTTTTTAAAAAAGAGCAGCGCTATGCCGAGAGCACCAACGACTCGAAGGGGTGATGAATGGGACTCTTAGACAGTGGGAATAAGCTTCTCTTTTATAAGAGTTAAACTTGTTCCTTAAACTATGAATTTTAATTAAACGGGTATTTATTAGCATGAAAACTTTCGTTGCTAAACCAGAAACTGTAAAACGTGACTGGTATGTTGTAGACGCTGAAGGTAAAACTCTTGGCCGTCTAGCAAGTGAAATTGCATCTCGCCTACGTGGCAAACATAAAGCTGAGTACACTCCTCACGTTGATACTGGTGATTACATCATCGTTGTAAACGCTGAGAAAGTAGCTGTTACAGGTAACAAAGCGAAGGGTAAAATCTATTACCGTCACACTGAGTTCCCTGGTGGTCTAAAATCAATCTCTTTTGAAAAGTTGATTGATCACAAACCAGAAATGGCAATTGAACTAGCTGTTAAAGGTATGCTACCACGTGGTCCTCTTGGCCGTGCTATGTACCGTAAGCTAAAAGTTTACGCTGGCGCTGAGCACAACCATGTTGCTCAACAACCACAAGTACTAGACATCTAATCGAGGATTATCGAAATGGCAGAGAATCAATACTACGGCACTGGCCGTCGCAAAAGCTCAGCTGCTCGTGTTTTCATTAAACCAGGCAGCGGCAACATCGTAATCAACAAACGTGATCTAGACACCTACTTCGGTCGTCCAACTTCACGTATGGTTGTTAAACAACCTCTTGAACTAGTTGATATGGTTGAGAAACTTGACCTATACATCACTGTTAAAGGTGGTGGTATTTCTGGTCAAGCTGGTGCGATCCGTCACGGTATCACACGTGCTCTAATGGAATACGATGAAACTCTACGTCCTGCACTACGCGCAGCTGGCTACGTTACTCGCGACGCACGTTGCGTTGAACGTAAGAAAGTTGGTCTTCGTAAAGCACGTCGTAAACCACAATTCTCTAAGCGTTAATTTTCTCTACAGAGTTTTCTCTGTATTGCAAAATCAACGTCACCAGTTTTCTGGTGTGTGGTTTCAAAAGCTCGGCTTCGGTCGGGCTTTTTTGTGCCTGTAATATCTCCTTTTCTCAAGCGACCAAGGACGGAACAGCGTCTTTTCGACGTATTCAAATTGAGAAAATATTAAATGGAATTGGTATTATTCTTCTTATAACGGCCTTAAGTTTTCTGGCTTGTTCTCTTTGCTTTCCCTCCCATTTTTGCTTTCTTATTCCAGCTTAATCACGCTTTTGTGAGTTCACAAACAAATATGCTTCATAAATGTTACGAAAAAGTAGCTTACTCTTGTCTATAAGTCGCTATTTCTTTATCATTTAGCAAGATAGTGCATGCATTGACGTATACAAAATAAAAAAAATGCATGTTAATTACTTTAATTATAGAAATATTAAGAATACTAGGGATTTGGTATTTCTTTTGTATTTATTAAATGAATACAGTTTAAGTGGGAGAATGTTGGATGAGCAATGCGCCTATTAATAATGGCCGTCGGCGCTTTTTGACTGCCACAACAGCAGTTGTTGGTGGGATTGGAGCGGTGGCAGTAGCGGTGCCTTTTATTAAATCTTGGAACCCAAGTGAAAGAGCAAAAGCTGCTGGTGCCCCTGTCGAAGTGGATATCGGCAAACTAGAAGAAGGACAACTCGTTAGAGTCGAATGGCGAGGCAAACCTGTATGGGTAGTGCGCCGTTCTAAAGCAACGTTAGATGAATTGAATTCACTTAACGATAAACTGCGCGATCCAAGTTCGGAACAAGAACAGCAACCTGAATATGCGCATAACGCTTATCGCTCCATTAAACCTGAATATTTTGTTGCTGTTGGGATCTGTACTCACCTTGGTTGTTCACCCACTTATTTACCTGACTCTTTCAGTGAACAAGTCCAAGGCGTTTCATCTGGTTTCTTTTGCCCATGTCATGGCTCAAAATTTGATTTGGCCGGACGGGTATTCCAAGGCGTTCCAGCACCACTAAATTTAGTGGTGCCAGAGCATGGATACCTGACTGATACTCGCATCATTATTGGTGAAGCGGTTGATGCTGGCAACCAGAAAGGAGACGCTTAATGCAAGGTTTATTAGATTGGGTAGAAAAACGTCTACCTGTGATGGATGCGTATAAAAAGCATTTATCTGAATACCCTATGCCGAAGAACTTCAACTTTTGGTACATTTTTGGTTCTCTGGCGATGCTGGTGTTGGTTAATCAGATCTTAACTGGGATCTGGCTCACCATGAACTACGTACCTTCTGGCGAGGGAGCGTTCGCCTCGGTTGAATACATCATGCGTGATGTTGAATACGGTTGGTTACTGCGCTACATGCACTCCACTGGTGCGTCAGCATTCTTTGTTGTGGTTTATCTACACATGTTCCGTGGCCTTATTTATGGTTCATACCAAAAACCGCGTGAGTTATTGTGGATCTTCGGCATGTTGATCTTCTTGGTCTTAATGGCCGAAGCTTTTATGGGCTACTTACTACCTTGGGGGCAAATGTCTTACTGGGGCGCGCAGGTTATCATCTCGCTATTTGGGGCGATCCCTGTGATTGGTGATGATCTTACTCTTTGGATCCGTGGTGATTATGTTATCTCTGGTGCAACCCTAAACCGTTTCTTTGCTCTGCATGTTATTGCACTGCCGATTGTGTTGTTGTTATTGGTGGTGTTACACGTTCTTGCATTGCATGAAGTGGGTTCGAATAACCCTGATGGTATTGATACTAAAATACCAAAAGGTCCGGATGATAAAGGTGATCACACCACCCAGTTCAAATTCCATAAACAATACACCTCTAAATATAATATTAGAGATTCGATCCCGTTCCATCCGTATGGCACGGTAAAAGATATGGTGGGTATCGCCGGCTTCTTTATCTTCTTTAGTTATGTGTTGTTCTTTAACCCAGAGATGGGCGGTTATTTCCTTGAGCCACCTAACTTTGAAGCAGCGAATCCATTGAAAACACCAGAGCATATTGCACCAGTGTGGTACTTCACTCCGTTCTACGCCATTTTGCGTGCGGTACCCGATAAGCTATTAGGTGTGGCCGCGATGGGGGCATCAATATTGTTCTTATTCTTACTGCCATGGTTTGATCGTTGTAAAGTACGCTCGTTCCGTTACCGTAGTAAATGGCATCTGATCAATATTATTCAGTTCACTATTTGTTTTGTGGCACTTGGAATTCTGGGAACCTTACCGGCGACTGCTCTATATACACTATTGGCGCAGATAACCAGTTTAGGTTATTTCATGTTCTTCATTTTATTGTTTGTTTACAGTAAAAATGAAGCAACCAAACCATTACCAGAAAGGGTGACATTCAAATGAAAAAGTGGATTGTAGGGGCTTTTGCTCTAATTTTATCTGCCTTGTTACCATTATCGGTAATGGCAGCGGGTGGCAATGTTCATCTTGATAAAGCCAATAATGACTTAACCGATCAAGCTTCGTTGCAACGTGGTGCGCAAACCTTTATGAGTTACTGTTCGGGTTGTCACTCGACTCAGTACCAGCGTTATCAACGCGTGGCGACAGATTTAGGTATTCCTGAAGATTTAATGAAGGAAAACCTCATGTTTGATCCTAATGCAAAAATTGGCGATCTGATGACCAATTCGATCCCAGAAGATGCGGCTGCTAAATGGTTTGGTGCGCCGCCACCGGATCTCACTTTAGTGGCGCGAGTGCGTGGTGTTGATTGGTTATATACTTATTTACGCTCGTTTTACGCTGATCCTAATCGTCCATTTGGGGTGAATAATATCACCTTCCCTAATGTCGGGATGCCGCATGTGTTAGAAGGCTTGCAAGGGATCCCTGAGCCGGTTTATGCGACCCATACCGTTGATGGTAAAGAGCATAAAGTGGTTGAGTCTACCCGAGTGGATAAAATGGGCGAATTGACAACGAAAGAGTACGATCAAACGGTGCGCGATTTAGTGAACTTTTTAGAGTACTCGGGCGATCCTGTTAAATTGGAGCGTCACGCACTGGGTTGGTGGGTTATGGCCTTTTTAGCCTTGTTTACTATTATTGTCATATTACTGAAGAAAGAGTACTGGCGTGATGTGCATTAATTAGCAGAGTACATTAACGAGTGTTCCGATGCGGTTGAGCAAAGTACTTAAGCTAACCCCATTGGATATTGTAAATTGTACGCGGAATAAAAATTCACCCGACCAGTCACAATTGTGCTAAAATCGGCTGCTAATTTTTGTGTAATGGAGGCGTCGGCCTCCATTCCTTTTTATTTTATTACCAATTACTTTGATTGGTATTTACCTGCTGGAGGGCTTCTCAATGGCTGTAGCTGCCAATAAACGTTCTGTGATGACTCTATTTTCAAGTGCTTCAGATATGTATAGCCATCAGGTACGTATTGTTCTTGCTGAAAAAGGCGTGAGTGTTGAAGTTGAATTAGTAGAAGAAGATAACCTTCCTGCTGAGTTAATCGAACTGAATCCTTATAAGTCAGTACCAACTTTGGTTGACCGTGAACTTGCTTTGTACAACTCAAAAATCATCATGGAATATCTTGATGAGCGTTTTCCTCATCCACCATTGATGCCTGTTTACCCAGTTGCTCGTGGTAACAGTCGTTTGATGATGTACCGTATTGAACGTAATTGGTATTCTCAAGTAGAAAAAATCATTAATGGCACTGCGGAAGAAGCAGAAGCTGCACGTAATAAATTACGTAATGACCTACTGACTCTTGGCCCTGTGTTTGCTGAATACGAATACTTCATGAGTGAAGAGTTTAGCTTAATTGATTGCTACCTAGCTCCATTATTGTGGCGCTTACCTGTATTCGGTATCGAATTATCAGGCCCTGGTTCAAAAGAGCTGAAAATTTACATGAGCCGTGTATTTGAACGCGATTCATTCTTGGCTTCTCTAACAGAAGCAGAACGAGAAATGCGATTGGTTCGATAGTCATGGATATGGATAAGATGACGCCAAGACGTCCATATTTAGTTCGTGCTTTTTACGAATGGCTTTCTGATAACGAGTTAACGCCACATCTAGTGGTTGATGCCACTATGGTTGGTGTGCGTGTTCCGTTAGAATTTGTTGAAGATGGTCAAATCATTTTAAATGTTGCGCCGCGTGCGGTGGGAAATTTAGAAATGAGCAATGAAGCGATCACTTTTAGTGCTCGTTTCAGCGGTCGTCCTCATTCGGTGATTGTACCTATGTATGCGGTGCAAGCTATCTATGCCCGTGAAAATGGTGCCGGAACCATGTTTGAACCAGAAGATGGTTACGAACTTGAAGTCGAAAAAGCACAAGCGGCAGAAGATCAACAATTGTCGTCTTTAAGTAGCGTTGATCCAGAGCCTGAGGTTAAGCCACAAACCACCCCTCAAGCCGAAGCAAATCAAGATGCTGCGCCGACAAAATCGAAAGGCCGTCCAAGCTTAACGATTGTAAAATAAACACTATCTGCCGTCTTAGTACGGTTGATTAGTTAAGAAAAAGAGCATCAATACTTGAAAAAGTATGATGCTCTTTTTTATGCGCGTAAATCAAGGCGAAATTACGGATAACTCGTACCTCGTTTCCGCAATGACGGAATTCCACCCAAAAACTGTCATTCCATACGCGAGTAACACGAGCAGATAGGGAATCTCGCTTTTGCTTTTAACGCTCGACATTATTTTTGCGATTGCTATACTCATAGGTGTTTAGACGTCTAGATCGCTTATGGAGAGAGCGCAATGCCTATTAAGATCCCCGATCAACTGCCGGCTTCCGATATATTACGTCAGGAACGGATTTTCATCATGTCAGAATCGCGGGCGACCACTCAGATGATCCGCCCTTTAAAAGTATTGATACTTAATCTCATGCCAAAGAAAATTGAGACGGAAACTCAATTTCTACGTTTGCTTTCAAATAGCCCGCTGCAAGTGGATATCGAATTACTTAGAATCGATGATCGTCCAAGTAAAAACACCCCAGAAGAGCATTTAAATAACTTTTATCGCCAATTTGATATGGTGAAGAATCGTAATTTCGATGGTTTGATTATTACTGGCGCGCCACTTGGTTTGGTGCAGTTTGAAGATGTGGCATATTGGGAGCATTTACAAACCGTGATGGAGTGGGCGAATAATCATGTCACTTCAAGTTTGTATGTTTGTTGGGCGGCGCAAGCTGGGCTCAAGTTGTTGTATGATTTACCAAAACGTACCCGCAAAGAAAAGCTTTCGGGTGTTTATCAGCATGACGTTATTAACGAGTTTCACCCAATAGTCAGAGGGTTTGATGATTCGTTTTTAGCGCCACATTCTCGATATGCTGACTTTTCACCGGATTACTTAAGCGAACATACCGATCTTGATTTATTGGCAACGTCAGCCGATGCTGGCGTGTATTTGGCCTCAACCAAAGATAAGCGTCACGTATTTGTGACCGGTCACCCTGAATACGATGCACAAACATTGCATACCGAATACAGCCGCGATTTAGCCGAAGGCATGGATCCTGCTATTCCCTTGAATTATTACCCGAATGATAATCCAGATAACAAACCGATCGCGAGCTGGCGAAGTCACGGACACTTGTTGTTTGCCAACTGGTTAAACTACTGTGTCTACCAACAAACCCCATACGATTTAGAGCATTTCTCGTTAGATAAATTTACCCGAGATGATTAACCTAAACTCATAAGCTTGAGCTTCTGGCGAACAGTATTGATCGCGGAAAAATGGTCATAAAAAAAAAGCAGCTGATTAAAGCTGCTTTTTTAGATCTTCAATCAAGCTAATTATTTCTGCTTGTTGGCCGAAGCAGGTTTAGATTCAAGTTCCGCATCATCCATCTTCTTCTGGGCAACTTTTGCTTTGTTAATCAGAGGAATAATGGTTGAGCCTTGGATAAGAATAGAAAATAGAACCACCGCATAAGTCATTACCATAATAATTTCTTTCACATCAATGTGATGATAAGACACGAAGTATTTACCGTGAGGAATAGACAATGCCATTGCTAATGCTAAGCCACCACGTAAGCCGCCCCAAGTTAAAATTGGTACCGTCCAAGGGTTATATTTGCGGAAGCGTTTAAAGCCTTGGAATGGGATCCAGACACTTAAAAAACGGGCCAACAATACTAATGGGATCGCGATTGAGGTCATGATTAAATCTTGAATATGGAATTCAAATAATAATAAAGACATACCGATCAGCAAGAATAATATGCCATTGAGGAATTCATCCACGAGTTCCCAGAAATGATCCATATGCTCGGTACTCTCTTTTGAGAACCCAACATAACGTGTCCAGTTACCAATCATGATACTTGATACTACCATGGCCAATGGACCAGATACTTCCAAGACTTCGGCAAAGGCATAACCGGCGGTTGGAATACAAATGGTTAAGAGTAATTCCATCGAGTGATCGTTGGTGGAGCTAATAAGATAATGGAACACCAAACCAAGCACTAGACCATAAGCAATACCGCCGACCGCTTCTTGCAGGAATAAACTGACGACGCCACTAACGCTTGGTTCATTACCACTAAATGCCACAGTAAAGATGGTGACGAAAATAACCAAGCCAAAGCCATCATTAAATAATGATTCGCCTTCCACTTGAGTTGACACCCGTTGTGGGGCTTTCAGTTTTTTAACGATCGCTAATACCGCAATAGGATCGGTGGGTGAAATCAGCGCACCAAATAATAAACAGAAAACCAAATCAAGATCGAGATGAATGAATTGGCAGATCTCGTATAATGCAAAGCCAATAAAGAAGGTAGAAAAAAGCGTCGAACCCAATGCTAAAATGGTGATTTCCCATTTTTGATCAGCAAAGTGCGGTAATTTAATTCCTAAGCCACCCGCAAAAAGCAAAAATCCCAGTATCCCTTGTAGTAAAAAGTCTTCAAAATTGATTTGCGCCATGGTGTGTGAGGCAATATGCAATAAATTGAACCAGCCGCTATGACCCGCAATGAGAATAAATAATGATAAAATCATCGCTCCTGCGGTAATGGCTATGGTGGTCTGCATGCGACCGAACTTGCTGTTAATTAAAGCAATAACCATCGCGGCAAACGATAGAAAGCAGAGTATATTGTATACTGACATGGACCAACCTTGGCTGTGTGTAACAAATTGTAATTTGCGTAATTTTCCAGCTGATTATAACAAAGGTCAACTGAAATTTGTCGACTATT
Organism: Vibrio sp. S11_S32; assembly: GCF_014694465.1. Taxonomy (NCBI): domain Bacteria; kingdom Pseudomonadati; phylum Pseudomonadota; class Gammaproteobacteria; order Vibrionales; family Vibrionaceae; genus Vibrio; species Vibrio sp. S11_S32. The sequence goes on from NZ_JAAUWS010000029.1 coordinate 13,519, forward strand.
AATGGTTAGATTAAAAAAGAATAGAAAAACGATGAATTAACCATAACGAAAACTTATTTTAGACGTCTAGATTTCTATGATAGGATGGATTAAAACGATTAAGGAAGAGGTTGTATTGTGATGGGAAGCACTTTAAATCAACGGATCAACACTCAAGTAGTGTTAGAAAAACTATTAACCCAACGCATCTTATTGATAGATGGTGGTATGGGTACCATGATCCAATCGCATAAGCTCGAAGAGCAAAATTACCGTGGTGAACGCTTTGCCGCTTGGCATAGTGACTTAAAAGGTAACAATGACTTATTGGTGCTAACTCAGCCCCAACTGATTAAAGAAATCCATTGTGATTATTTGGCCGCTGGCGCTGATATCCTTGAAACCAATACCTTTAACTCGACCACCATTGCGATGGCCGATTACGACATGGAAAGCCTGAGCGCCGAGATTAACTTTGCCGCCGCCAAACTTGCCCGTGAAGCTGCCGATGAATGGACGGCAAAAACGCCAGATAAGCCTCGTTTTGTGGCAGGGGTGCTAGGTCCGACTAACCGTACGTGCTCTATTTCTCCTGATGTTAACGATCCAGGCTTTCGTAATGTTAGCTTTGATGAGTTAGTGACTGCTTACTCCGAATCTACTAAAGCCATGATTGAAGGCGGCGCCGATCTGATCATGATCGAAACCATCTTCGATACCCTTAATGCCAAAGCGTGTGCCTTTGCGGTTAGCGCGGTGTTTGACCAGCTAGGCTATAAATTGCCAGTGATGATTTCAGGGACTATCACTGATGCCTCGGGCCGTACGCTTTCAGGTCAAACCACTGAAGCTTTTTATAATGCCATGCGTCATATTGAGCCGATTTCATTTGGTTTGAACTGCGCTCTTGGTCCGGATGAATTACGCCAGTATGTGGCGGATCTTTCGCGAGTGTCTGAGACCTTTGTTTCTGCTCACCCTAATGCCGGTTTACCGAATGCATTTGGTGAGTATGATCTGGAACCGCGTGAAATGGCGCGTCATATTCAAGAGTGGGCAGAAAGTGGTTTTCTCAATTTTGTCGGCGGTTGTTGTGGTACCACACCTGAGCATATTCGCCAAATGGCGCGGGTGGTAGAAGGCATTAAACCTCGTCAGTTACCCGATATCCCTAAAGCTTGCCGTTTATCAGGTTTAGAGCCGGTCACCATCGATAAAGATTCCTTATTTGTTAATGTGGGCGAGAGAACCAATGTCACCGGTTCGGCCAAATTTAAACGCTTAATTGTCGATGAGCAGTACGATGAAGCATTGGATGTTGCTCGTGAACAAGTGGCCAATGGCGCGCAGATTATTGATATCAACATGGATGAAGGCATGTTGGATGCCGAAGCCTGTATGGAGCGCTTTTTAAAGTTGTGTGCTTCAGAACCAGAAATTTCCAAAGTGCCGATTATGGTCGATTCTTCAAAATGGGAAGTGATTGAAGCGGGCTTAAAATGCATTCAAGGTAAGGGCATTGTTAACTCCATTTCGATGAAAGAAGGAGTGGATAAGTTTATCGAGCAAGCGAAATTGATCCGTCGCTATGGTGCAGCGGTGATCGTGATGGCGTTTGATGAACAAGGCCAAGCCGATACCCGCGAACGTAAAGTTGAAATTTGTACTAAGGCTTATCATATTCTGGTGGATGAAATTGGTTTTCCGCCGGAAGATATTATTTTTGATCCCAATATTTTTGCCATTGCCACCGGTATTGATGAGCATAATAACTACGCGGTCGATTTTATTGAAGCCGTCGATGAAATCAAAAAAACACTGCCTTATGCCATGATTTCTGGCGGGGTGTCGAACGTATCATTTTCATTCCGCGGCAATAACTATGTACGTGAAGCGATCCATGCGGTATTCCTCTATCACTGTTTTAAGCGCGGTATGGATATGGGGATTGTGAATGCCGGTCAGCTTGAAATTTATGACAACATCCCAGAAAAATTGCGTGAAGCGGTTGAAGATGTGGTGCTTAACCGTCATTCAGATGCCACTGAAAATCTACTCGAATTAGCCGAAGAGTATCGCTCGAACGGAGTGGGTAAAGTCGAAGATCCAAATGCTTTGATCTGGCGTACTTGGGAAGTGGAAAAACGAATTGAACACTCATTAGTCAAAGGCATTACCGAATTTATTATCGATGATACCGAAGAAGCGCGTTTAAAGCTGGATAAGCCGATTGATGTGATTGAAGGTCCATTAATGGACGGCATGAACGTGGTGGGGGATTTATTCGGTGAAGGTAAAATGTTCTTGCCGCAAGTGGTGAAGTCGGCTCGAGTGATGAAGCAAGCTGTAGCCTACCTTGAACCTTTTATCAATGCCTTAAAAGATGAAGGTCAGCGCTCGAATGGTAAGATTTTGTTGGCCACCGTAAAAGGCGATGTGCACGATATTGGTAAAAACATTGTTGGCGTGGTGCTGCAATGTAATAACTATGAAATCATTGATTTGGGCGTAATGGTGCCTTGTGAAACTATCTTTAAAGTCGCACGCGAAGAGAACGTCGATATCATCGGTCTATCGGGGCTGATCACGCCATCATTGGATGAAATGGTGTATGTCGCCAAAGAAATGGAGCGCCAAGGGTTTGATATTCCATTGTTAATTGGCGGAGCGACCACTTCAAAAGCACATACTGCGGTTAAAATTGAACAAAATTATAATCAGCCAGTGGTGTATGTGAATAATGCTTCACGCGCGGTTGGGGTGTGTTCGGCATTACTGTCTGACAGTTTACGTCCGGCATTTATCGAAAAGCTTAGTCTTGATTATGATCGTACTCGTGATCAACACGCGCGCAAACGGCCTAAAACCAAGCCGATCACATTAGAAGCGGCGCGCGCCAATAAGGTTGATATTGATTGGCAAACTTATACTCCGCCTGCACCTATGCAAACTGGTGTCCATGTGTTTGAACATATTGATGTATCGGTTTTGCGTAATTATATCGATTGGACCCCTTTCTTCCTGACTTGGGGATTAATGGGCAAATACCCTGCGATTTTTGAGCATGAAGAAGTGGGCGAAGAAGCGAAACGTATTTTTGATGATGCGATTGGTTTGCTTGAGAGGGTAGAAAAAGACGGCATTTTAAAAGCCAGCGGTATTTGTTCGATGTTCCCTGCCAATAGCGTGGGGGATGATATTGAAGTGTACGCCGATGAGTCGCGCACCGAAGTCATTAAAGTGCTGCATAACTTGCGCCAACAAACCGATAAACCGAAAGGACCTAACTACTGTTTATCCGATTACATTGCACCTAAAGACAGCGGTAAAGCGGATTGGATTGGTGGGTTTGCGGTCACTGGCGGAATTGGCGAACGTGATTTAGCCGATGCTTATAAAGCGGCAGGCGATGATTACAACGCGATCATGATCCAAGCAGTAGCGGATCGATTAGCCGAAGCATTTGCAGAATATATGCACGAGAAAGTGCGTAAGGAAATCTGGGGTTATGCTGCCGATGAAAACCTCACCAATAACGATCTTATTCGTGAGAAATACCAAGGTACTCGCCCAGCGCCTGGCTATCCTGCTTGTCCTGAGCATACCGAAAAAGGCAGCCTATGGGAGATCCTAAAGGTAGAAGAAAGCATTGGTATGTCGCTGACCACCAGTTATGCGATGTGGCCTGGAGCGTCGGTTTCCGGTTGGTATTTCTCTCATCCAGATTCTCGTTATTTTGCTATTGCGCAGATCCAACAAGATCAAGCCGAAGAATATGCTAGGCGTAAAGGCTGGGATGAAGTGGAGATGGAAAAATGGTTAGGGCCTAACTTGAGTTAAAGCCAAGGCCTGTCACTGAGTATAAAAAAAGAGCGGATCCTGATGGATGCGCTCTTTTTATATAAGAAGTATCGTCATTGCTCAAACGAGGCACGAGTTATCCGTGATTTCGCTTTTTAACCCTATCAGTAAGGATGAAAGCGAGATTCCCTATCAGCTCGTGCTACTCGCGTATGGAATGGCGTTTTCAATGCGACTCGCGTATGAGGTGATCGTTTTAGATCACCTCACGGTTTGTATTCGCGACAGATGGTATACGAACATATCACTTATTCAAACAAGGCGTGATGCAAAACTTGTATGGCTTGTTTGGATTCATCTTCGCTGACTAAAAAGCATAAATTATGCGGGCTAGCGCCATAACAAATCATACGGATATTAAACTCTTCGAGTGCGCTAAAGACTTGCTTAGCATATCCTTTTTTGCCGCTCATTTTATTACCAATTAAGGCGACCAAGCTTAAATTATGCTCGACTTCAACCGTACACAGTTGTTCTAGTTCTGCACGTGCTTCAATCGGCAACTGCGGTGCACCGCCAGAAGTATTGGTTTGATCTAATGTTAAAGAGACACTGACTTCAGAGGTGGTAATTAAGTCGACCGAGATTTGGTACTTGGCTAAAATGGCAAACACTTGCGCTAAAAAGCCATACGCTTGGTACATTTCTGGGCAGCGTAGCGTTACCATGGTTTGATTGCCGCGCAAAGTTAATGCTCTAAACAACGGGGCGCTCTCGACTTTTTGACGGATCCAAGTACCACCATTTTCAGGTTGACGAGACGATCCGACAAAGACTGGGATTTGATGGCGCAATGCAGGTAATAAGGTCGAAGGGTGTAAAATTTTCGCGCCAAAATTGGCCATTTCCGACGCTTCACTAAAGCTGATTTCAGCAATAGGAGCCGCTTTGGGGGCAATACGAGGATCGGTAGTGTAAATGCCAGGTACGTCGGTCCAGATCTCTAGCCCTTCCGCTTTAACCGCTTCAGCAATTAATGCGGCGCTGTAATCACTGCCGCCACGTCCTAGTGTGGTGGTATTGCCTTCGCTGTCACTGCCAATAAAGCCTTGAGTGATCACCACCTGCTTTTGACATAGTGGGACTAAATGTTGTTCTGCAAGTTGCGATATTTCACTGATAATAGGCTCGGCTTTACCATGTTCAGAATTGGTGCGCAGGATCTCACGAATATCAAAACGAACCGCATCAATACCGCGCTCAACCATTAATTGAGTCAGAATATGAGTAGACATTAACTCGCCACACGCCACAATATGATCGGTTAATTTATCACTGGTTTGAAAAGAGGCCGCTTCTGCCATGCTAGCCAGTCGAACTAACACCTTATTGACCGCATCATTGGTCGCTTTGGATTGTGATAGCTGCGCAATGATATCATCGTGGATAGCGCTGATCTTGGTTAATAATTGCTGTCTATGTTCAGCGTCAGTCACACCTAGCGAAAGCTCGACTAATAAATTGGTCACGCCCGAACAAGCACTGCTGACCACTAGTTTTGTGGCTGGATTGTTTTCTATAATTGTCGCGCAACGGCTCATCGCCTCGAAGTTTGCTACACTGGTTCCGCCAAATTTTGCTACATTAAATGCGCTCACAACCTTGTCTCCCTTAATACCTAAATGGCCTATTCCAAACTAGAATAAGCAAACGTCCAATGTTGAAGAGAAGTCGGTTGAGCGAGTTTACAAGATACATAGAAGCTATAGCTGAGCAGCATAGCCATGTAAATTATAGAAGCTCACCATCAATGATCTTGCCAAATATAGGGTCTCGACATTGATGACAGTTGTTAGGATTCAGCCTAAACAACCGATGATATATCCGTCTTATTGGAATATAGAAACACCCACCATGTTTATTCACCTCGGCGTAACTCTCCCTGAATTTATCGTATCGGCCTTGGGGGGACCACGAAAAATCTGCCTAGGTTACGCTCCTCTCCTTGTTACAAAAAGTGCTTGAATGTCACATTTTTGTCACTCTTCCATTGAACGGTTTTGCACGATAAATGTCAATATGCATTGTGAATCTTTATGGCTATTTTTAAACCGTTATTACTTATCACCTTATTGCTATTTTACCCGCTCGAATAACAAGAGAGCTTCGCTTATGAGTTTTAATATTAAGTGAGGATGTTCACATCTTGGTAAATGACTTTCGACTGTTGAGTCAGGTTAAATTGCGGCATGTTACAAATTTGTTTACAGTGGAACAAGACGCCACTCAAATTAAGGATAATAAGATGATTCAACGCTTTTACCCACCACGTCGTATTCTCATGGGACCCGGCCCATCCGATATTTCTCCTTATGTATTGCAAGCACTGAGTCGGCCAACCATCGGCCATCTGGATCCGCTGTTTATTGGCATGATGGATGAAGTCAAAACGCTATTAAAATATGCTTTTCAAACTGAAAACGACTTCACTATTCCGGTGTCTGCGCCAGGCAGCGCTGGGATGGAGGCCTGTTTTGTTAACTTATTAGAACCCGGCGATAAAGTTATCGTGTGCCGTAATGGTGTGTTTGGTGAGCGGATGCGTGAAAATGCCATTCGTTGTGGCGCGCAAGTCGTGCTAGTGGATGATGAATGGGGTCAACCGGTCAGTGTCGATAAAGTGCAAGTTGCGTTTGAACAAAATCCCGATGTAAAAGTATTAGCTTTTGTGCATGCTGAAACCTCAACTGGCGCGTTGAGTGATGCGCAAGCGTTAGCAAAAGTTGCGAAGCAGTTTAATGCATTAACCATTGTCGATGCGGTGACCTCACTTGGTGGCGTGCCATTAAAAGTGGATGAATGGGGATTAGATGCGGTGTATTCAGGCAGTCAAAAATGTTTGTCGTGCGTTCCTGGTTTATCACCAATAACTTTTTCACCCAAGGCCATAGAAAGAATCCAAGCACGTACCACACCCGTGCAAAGCTGGTTTTTAGACCAAAGCTTGGTGCTAGGTTATTGGAACGGCGGCGCAAAACGTAGTTATCATCATACTGCGCCAGTCAATAGTCTGTATGCTTTGCATGAGTCATTACTAGCCTTGCATGAAGAAGGTCTTGAAAATGCGTGGCAACGGCATGCGGATATGCATCAACAGCTCAAAGTCGGTTTAGAAGCATTAGGCTTTCGTTTTGTCGTGGATGAAGCATGTCGCTTACCACAGTTAAACTCAGTGTATTTACCGGAAGGTGTTGATGATGGCGCGGTTCGGGCTAGCCTGCTAGATAATTATAACCTGGAGGTCGGTGGCGGTTTAGGCGCGCTGGCAGGAAAAGTATGGCGGATTGGTTTGATGGGCTACAGCGCGAAACAAGAAAATGTCGCGCTATGTTTAAAAGCACTGCAACAGACTTTAACTCAATAGCGAATTAAATCGACCAATATTGGTTAAAAATCAATGGCAGTAAAAACGGTATGAAAGGGCAAAAAAGGGAGCGGTTGATACGGCTCCCTTTATTTTTTTTGGTTATTTAGCAGGAACTTTCGGAGCCATAACCGAATTGCTGAACGCTTGAACTTCCATTGCTTGGCTCGTGGTTAATTCGGTGCTTTCACCCGTTGTCGCTTGCGATTGGGCATGTGACGCACGTTCGGCCTTGGGAATAAACCGCACTTTAGAAAAATCTTGATTCGGGAATAAAAATTCAGCTTCATGACGGATCGCTTGCGCTTTATCCATCTCACCTAAACCTTGATAAGCCACAATCAAACTAGAATAAAATGCTGGGCGAGGTTTGTGTTTAATTATTTCGTTAGCCCAATCAATAAAAGGTTGAATGTATTCTGGTTTTTCCATTACTAACCCAATATTTAATTGGGTTTTATACACATCCCAATCAAAGCGATCTTTCCACACACTCGGGTTGGTTACTTGCTGTAAAAGTTCGGGGTTAACCTGACGACTACGCTCAAATTTATTCAGTACAATATTGGTTTGCAGCGCTGAAATCATATAAAACGTGGTGAGAATTGGCAGCACTAAAGACACGATGCTAAGAAAACTTTTGCTGATAGAGCTAAAGCCCGCTGTTTGATACTGAGAGGTGAGTTGGTCGACCCAATAAATCAGCATGATAAAGATCACCCAATGCACGGCCGAGTGATAAAAAGGGTACTCTAATTGGGTGTGCAAGACGAGTGGAAAGAATAGTGCAGCAGTGGCTAAACGTGCGCCAGAGCTGACTTTGCGTATTTTTCGTAATACCAATAATGTAGCCAATAATAGGCCCATTAAAGGGACAATTCCGCCTTCTACCGCCCAGTATAATAGTTCGTTATGTGGATGATCCATCGAGGCTAGGCCAGCATGATAATCTGGGGTTATTTGATGCTGTCTGGCGGTATAAACAATATAAGCCGGTTCAAAACGGCCGTAACCATAGCCGGTTAATGGTTTTTCTATCACCATATCTAAGGTTTGAGGAAAGGTGTAACGGCGTGGACTTTCTAGGTTTGATTTTTGTTCAATGAGCTTATTTCCACCATTTGCTTCCGCGATACCATAACCGGCTGCTAAGCCCAGAACCACTGCAAAGCACCAAAGTGAAAATTGTTTGGCAGATAAAAAGCGTTTTAAATAAGGAAGTAACAATACACAACCAACAATGCCGCCTAACCAACCGGTTCTTGAGGCGAGTACCCATAATAAAGGAATGCTAATGATTGGGAAAAGGTACAATAATCCATTTAGTAGCGGATGATACTTCTCATTGCTTTGATGTTGGCGCGCCAACAAATAACCTGAAATGACTAAACCGGTGGCAACAAAACTGGCCATCACATTCGGTTGTTGAAAAATACCAAATGGGCGATTGCTGACGGTGTTATAACCGAGTGGGTTGCCAGGTTGGAGGACTAAATATTGGATATAGGCATAAACGATTTCAATCAATACCCCGATCAGAATAAACCACAGCAAGGTTTGGCGTTGTTTGATGCTAAATTGAAATTGTTGCAACATACAAAAAAATAGCCAACCACCCCATAAGCCAATTAAGCGCGTGATAGCATCTTGCGGTACCGAAGCGGAATAAAAGACAGGAATGGTGAGTAAAATACACACCACCAACAACCCGATGGTTAAACTTGAATAGCGCCACGAACGCTTAGCACCAGTTTCGTACAATCCAATCGCAATACAAAAGCTCACCGCCAACCATACCGCAGGATTAAAGGGTAATAATAATCCAGAGCCACCAGGGTTAGGTTGAAAAAAATGCATTGCGAGGCAGAAAATCAACCCTATCGACCATAAAAAAGGTTTGATCAGTGTTCGAGAGGCGGGTTGCGTATCGAGTAAGGTACCTTGGGTGTGTAAAGTCGCCATCGCGAGTGTGTTCCTAATTAAACGAAGATTAAATTATTTTGGTTGTGAAACATGAAGCCACAATTATAAAGATGACTATTCTATACGTAAGTAACACGAGCTGCGTCGCTCGATATATGTTGTCATTCCATATGCGAGTAGCACGAGTAGATAGAGGATCTCGCTTTTATTTATATTCAAAAAGCGATATTACGGATAACTCGCCCCTCGCTGCTTTGGCCATGTTAACGTTTTTAAGCGCCTATTTACCAGTTAACAACGGCTGTAAGAAATGCGCAGTATGCGAACCTTTCACCTTTGCCACTTGTTCTGGGGTGCCACAAGCGACGATCTCACCACCGCCACTGCCACCTTCAGGGCCCAAATCGATAATCCAATCGGCGGTTTTGATGACATCCAAATTATGCTCAATCACCACCACGGTATTGCCATGATCCCGCAGGCGGTGCAATACCGTTAATAGTTGTTGAATATCATAAAAATGCAGACCCGTCGTCGGCTCATCTAAAATATACAGCGTTTTACCGGTATCACGTTTCGACAATTCTTTGGCAAGCTTAACTCGTTGAGCTTCCCCGCCAGATAGTGTGGTTGCCGCTTGTCCTAAGCGAATATAGGATAAACCAACATCCATTAAGGTTTTGAGTTTTCGGGCAATTACCGGAACGGGTTCAAAAAATTGATGGGCATCTTCCACTGTCATGTCTAAAACTTCATCAATACTCTTGCCTTTATAGCGTACATCTAAGGTTTCACGGTTGTAGCGTTTACCTTTACAAGCATCACATGGTACATACACATCCGGTAAAAAGTGCATTTCTACTTTTATTACGCCATCGCCTTGGCAAGCTTCACAGCGACCGCCGCGCACGTTAAAACTAAAACGACCTGGTTTATAACCGCGCGAACGCGATTCTTGAGTACCAGCAAACAGCTCACGGATTGGGGTGAAAATACCAGTATAAGTGGCAGGATTGGAGCGTGGAGTACGGCCGATTGGGCTTTGGTTAATATCGATGACTTTATCGAAATGCTCCAAGCCGTTGATCTTTTTATAAGGCGCGGCTTCGGCTGTGGTAGCACCATTTAAGCGGGCATGAGCAATTTTAAAGAAAGTATCGTTAATTAAGGTTGATTTCCCTGAGCCGGAAACCCCTGTCACACAAGTAAATAAGCCAACAGGAATCGACATATCGACACTTTTCAAGTTGTTACCGGTTGCGCCAATGATCTCGACCGTTTTCTTTTTATCGATTGGGGTACGTTGTTCGGGGATTTCGATTTCACGCGTACCACTTAGATACTGTCCGGTTAATGATTCTGGGCAATCTAAAATATCTTGCATTGTGCCTTCGGCGATCACTTGACCACCATGAATACCCGCCCCTGGGCCAATATCAATCACATAATCGGCGGCGCGAATAGCATCTTCATCATGCTCGACCACGATCACGGTATTACCTAAGTCGCGTAAATGAACCAAGGTTTTTAATAAACGTTCGTTATCGCGTTGATGCAAGCCAATCGAAGGTTCATCCAAAACATACATTACCCCAACTAATCCAGCGCCAATCTGACTGGCGAGACGGATACGTTGCGCTTCACCACCAGACAGGGTTTCGGCGCTGCGAGATAAATTAAGATAATTTAAGCCGACATTAATCAGAAAACTTAAACGGTCATTGATCTCTTTTAATATTTTCTCAGCGATTTGAGCGCGTTGCCCGGTTAAGGCTAATTGCTCGAAAAAGACTAATGATTGATGAATGCTCATTTCTACCACTTGTGGCAGTGTTGTTTGACCAATAAACACATGACGGGCTTCGATTTTCAGGCGAGCGCCACCACAACTTGAACAGGTTTTATTGGAAATGTATTTGGCTAAATCTTCTCTGACGGAATTGGATTCAGTCTCATGGTAACGACGATTAAGGTTATTTAAAATCCCTTCAAAAGCATGGCGTTTAACTCGGATATCACCGCGATCATTGACGTATTTAAACTCAATTTCTTCTCGTTTGGAGCCGTTTAAAACAATCTCTCTGATTTTCTTTGGCAGCTTATTAAAAGGTTGCTTTAAATCGAATTGATAATGTTCCGCCAAGGCATTGAGCATTTGGAAATAATAGAAATTCTTCTTATCCCAACCACGGATCGCACCATCGGTTAAGCTTAAACTGTCATCTTGGATCACCCGTTCAGCATCAAAAAATTGCTGCACACCTAAACCATCACAAGTTTCACATGCACCGGCTGGGTTATTAAAAGAGAATAAACGAGGCTCAAGTTCACGCATGCTATAACCACAATGTGAACAGGCAAAGTTGGCCGAGAAAATAACATCTTGCTGGCTATCATCATCCATCCAGCTAATGGTGGCGGTGCCGCCTGAAAGCTCCAATGTGGTTTCGAATGATTCTGCCAAGCGTTGTTCAATACCTGAACGTACTTTAAAGCGATCGACCACCACTTCGATAGTGTGCTTTTTATGTAACTCTAAAGTCGGAGGATCGGATAGATCACAGGTTTCACCGTCAATGCGAGCTCGAATAAACCCTTGCGCGGCTAAGTTTTGCAGGGTTTTAACATGCTCCCCTTTACGCTCTTTAATGATTGGTGCCAATAGCATTAATTTACTGCCTTCAGGCATTTCGAGTACTTTATCCACCATTTGGGAAATAGTTTGCGCTGCTAAAGGTGTGTCATGTTCTGGGCAGCGTGGCTCACCTACTCGAGCGTATAATAAGCGCAAATAATCGTAGATCTCGGTGATGGTTCCAACGGTGGAACGTGGGTTATGCGAGGTAGATTTTTGCTCGATAGAAATAGCAGGAGATAAGCCTTCAATATGATCGACATCGGGCTTTTCCATCAAAGATAGAAACTGACGAGCATAAGCCGAAAGCGATTCAACATAACGACGTTGACCTTCGGCGTATAAGGTATCAAAAGCAAGTGAGGACTTACCTGAGCCTGATAACCCAGTGATCACAATTAATTTATCACGCGGAATAGTGAGATTAATATTTTTTAGATTATGGGTTCGGGCGCCGCGAACTTCGATAGTATCCATGCTTGATGCTCTCACTATTAAGGTAAACTTACTGAAGCTAGTATTACATAGCTCTGGGTCTGTGGAAATAGTGAACTGTATAAATAAACAGTTGGATTGCAAGTATAAAAAAACCGTAACGGCACAGTGCGCGTTACGGTTTAGATTTTGAATCAAGCACTAATCAATCTACTACCAATCAATAAAATTATTTTTTACTGGTTTTGGTATCGTCTGATTTTAAGTACAGATTTTGGTAGCAGTAGTTAGTCGCTTCAATGTAGCCTTCAACACTGCCGCAATCAAAACGCTTACCTTTAAATTTATAAGCGAGTACACAGCCAGATTTAGCTTGTTTGAGTAGCGCATCGGTAATTTGAATTTCGCCGCCTTTACCTGGTTCGGTATTTTCAATTAGTTCAAAAATATCAGGGGTTAAAATATAGCGACCAATAATAGCAAGGTTGCTTGGTTCTGTGCCTGGTTCTGGTTTTTCGACCATGTCATCGACGCGATAAAGATCGTCTTTGATCATCTCACCCGCAATAACGCCGTACTTGTAGGCTTCTTCTTTTGGTACTTCTTGCACCGCAACAATCGTGCAGCGAAATTGCTTATACAAAGCCACCATTTGAGCCAAAACACCTTGTGCTTCATGGATACATAAATCATCGGCTAATACTACGGCAAACGGTTCATCTCCGACCAATTCTCGGCCAGTCAGAATGGCATGCCCCAAACCTTTCATTTCACGTTGGCGAATATAAGTGAAGTAGGCACTGTCGATGGTGTCACGAATATTAATCAATAAATCTTCTTTATTAGTGCCACTGATTTGGTGTTCTAATTCATAGTTTTTATCGAAGTGATCAGTCAGTGATTGCTTACCACGACCGGTAACAATACACATACCCGTCATACCTGCTTCAATCGCTTCTTCAACTCCATATTCGATTAATGGTTTATTAACGATAGGCATCATTTCTTTCGGCATTGACTTAGTCGCCGGTAGGAAGCGAGTTCCGTAGCCAGCTGCGGGAAATAGGCACTTTTTGATCATGACTGAAACCTTTAAGGGTAAAAAATAAGAATAGTAGAATTAATGCTAACATAGCATTAATTCGTCAGGAAAAACAAACATAGGTAGGGAAAACAACGTATACCTGACACTTGCCTGATAAAACTATCACAATAGAGCATTTTTAGTTGGAGTGGCAGATTTGTTGGCTGCATTAGATCAATACAACGCCAATTACTTTGACCATAGATACAATGAATGTCTTTAATTTAAACAATAATCGAGGGGGAGAGGGGGCTTATAAATACAGTTGCGCCCAATTGATCGCTTGTCGTCGATTACTGACATTGATTTTTTTAAAGATGCGATAGAGATGAGATTTGATGGTGTGTTCACTGACAAATAAAGAATCGGCAATATCCAGATTACTTTGTCCTATTTGTAAATGATTGAGGATTTCAAGTTCACGACGGGTTAATGACAACTTAGCTGACATCAGATGTTGATTATTATGTTGGTTAATTCCTTGCCAATATTGAAATAAATTAATCAATAATTGACGAGGTAAGCGATTTTCACCTTGGTTGATATCTTTTAATGTTCGCAACATATCGAAGGTGTTAGCGTTTGATGGAAAGTATCCAGCCAGATTTTTCCATTGAGATAGCAGCAATAAGTTTGCTTGTTGCGGGGCATTAAAAAGCACACATGCGTAAGCCTGGTGGCATACCGGGTGGGTTTGTAAGTCAAACAGCTCTTGTTCAGACAATTGACCATCAACGAAAATGATATATTTATTCTGGCTTTGTTTTAAGTTGGCGATAGTGGTTAGGTTTAGCGTATTGACTTCAAAGTCCGTAGTGGAGAGCAGTTGTCGATAGAGTGGGTGAGTATGGAAAGCAAAAGGCGATAGAAGGTAGATAGCAGTACGGGCTAATATGGTCATCAATTTACGCTCCCTAAATGTGCTTAAATGCTGAGTGGATTAAGGCTGACATCATCAATGCGACTCAACGGCAACTGAAGCGAGGACATCGTAGGTCAGGGGAATTTAAAATAGAGAGCATGAAAAAATAAGCTCTGATTTTAAGTTGAATCAGGGAGCAATACACGTCGCATGACAATTAAGTGATAACCATTCTCACTATTGATACTCGATGTCTTTTATAAAGCGATAAGTTGTTAGATGGATTGCAGTTTTACAAAATAATAGATGCAATTTTTTATTATGAGTAATGATGAAATATGAGTTTAAGCGTTTTTTTTCTTGTGATTTAAAGCATTGTAATCACCGTTATCGAGCGACTTATTAGGGTGTAATTTTTTATCTATACATAAAAAATTATGCTATAATTTGGGGCTGAATTTAAATAGATTAAGACGGAGCAGCACATGGCTAGCCGCGGAATAAACAAAGTAATTTTAGTTGGAAACTTAGGGAATGATCCTGAGATCCGTTATCTACCAAGCGGTGGCGCAGTGGCTAACATCACAATAGCGACTTCAGAATCTTGGAGAGATAAAGCAACCGGTGAGCAACGTGAAAAAACAGAATGGCATCGTGTGTCTTTATTTGGCAAGCTTGCGGAAGTGGCTGGTGAATATTTACGCAAAGGTTCTCAAGTATATGTTGAAGGCCAACTGCAAACCCGTAAATGGCAAGATCAAAGTGGTCAAGATCGCTACACTACCGAAGTGGTTGTACAAGGCTTTAACGGTGTGATGCAAATGTTAGGTGGTCGCTCGCAAGGTGCTGGCGCTCCAGCCGGTGGTAATCAGCAGCAAGGTAATTGGGGGCAGCCTCAGCAGCCTCAACAACAAGCTCCACAACATCAGCAGCAACAACAAGCGCCAAGAGCGCCGCAGCAAGCTCCACAACAGGCTCAACCTCAATACAATGAGCCACCGATGGATTTCGATGACGACATTCCATTTTAGATCTTATATAAATTAAAAGTGTAAGAATAATCAGAAGCCGCAAGTTTTTTGTGGCTTTTGTTGTATATATGATAACTAAATGTTGGTTTTTTAAGCTGTTTTAAGCTGTTTTAAGCTGTTTTAAGTAGTCTGTTAATCTAACAAGCAGGAAGCTATATCCACATAAATTGAAGCTGTAGTAAGCTCAATAGGCAACTAAGCCGCAACTTCAAATTAAGATGGGTATATCCTCAATTTCAATGGAATGCGTTTGATGAGATACACCCCAACACTAAAGTTAAGTACCCGCTTGGTGGCTTTTGTCACTATGATCGTGATCACAGCAATGTTCATCTTATTTATTGGTGGGGTATTAACCTTTCAAAAAATGGGCAATGACTACGTTGATCAAAATTTAGCTCGCCTGACCCAAGTGGTCGACAATGAACTTTCCTCATCACAAGATTTTGATTCTATTCGTCACTGGCTGCCTAAATTGCTGCAAACGAATAACGTGGTGACATTCAAACTCTCATCACCCGCGGGTGTGATCTATCAATTTACCGATCGCGCATTAACCCAATCCTCACTACAAGCTCAAAGTGTCTTGTTATATCAAAAGCAAATATCCCTTAATCGAAATCAAGGCTACATCGCAGTCTTTGAAGTTATCCCTCCTTATTCTGATAGTAGCTACTCATTTCAAGCTTTTTTCTCGTTAACTTGCGCCGTGTTGCTGGTGGTATTTTGTTTGATTCGAGGGCTTAAATGGTTGAAAGAGCAGCTATCAGGCTCTGAATTATTGGAAGAGCGTGGGCGAATGATCTTAGCGGGTCAAGTGGAGAGGTTTGCTAAAGGCGATGAAAGAGAGTGGCCCTATACCGCCAGTGAGGCGCTTGACCGATTAATTGAGGAACTGCAAGACGCACGCCAAGAAAGAAACCGTTTTGATACATTTATTCGTACTCATACCTTTTTAGATCAATTAACCGGTGCGGCTAATCGGATCTTATTTGACAGTAAACTCGAATCTGTATTGCAAGAAAATGGCGTGGCGGGTGGCGTGTTGATGGTGGCAATCAATGATTGGGAAGACGTAATAGAGAGCAATAATGGCCAATCGTGCGATGCCTTTTTGGTAGAAATAGGACAAGTGTTGTCAAATATTAGTCAACGCTATCCTAACTCTGTTTTTGCTCGTTATTATGACGCTCAATTTGCTTTAATGATCCCGCACCAAACCGAAAAAGAAATCACTACCATGGCAGCGCAATGTGTCAATCAACTGAAAAAACTAACCCCATTAGAAGGGATGGAAAATGACAATTGGTGCCATATTGGTTTGAGTTTATTCACGCAAGGTGAACGACGAGGCAAGATTATTGATGAAGCTGAAACTGCATTAAAAGGGGTTCGTATAGAACAAGGGATCGGCTGGGGAAAATACAAAAAGCAACATAATCAACAAAATGAGCATCGTGGTGGGGTTCGTTGGAGAAATTTATTTGATCTCACTCTAAATGTGAATAAGATGTTAATTTATCAGCAGCCTTGTTATCTAATTGGTGGTAATGATAATAGGTCTTATAATAATAATGATGTGGTGGGTAATCAATATATTGTGCATTATGAATTATTCAACAGAATAAGAGATGAGGCGGGAGTTATAATTAAAGCATCACAGTTTTTAACTGCGATTGAACAAGTTGGTTACGAACGAAAATTAGACCAAGTAAATCTTGAAACAATACTGGTTCAACTTAAAAAAAATGAGACAAACTTGAATTACAGCATCAACCTTTTTGTCGAACCGTTTAAGAAGAAAGCGTATACTAGCTGGCTTCAATATGAGCTTTTACAGCTAACAAAAGACTTAAGAAGTCGCCTTGCTTTTGAGTTCGTCGAAGGCAATTTAGTTAACAATTTAGACTATATGCGTCCCATTATTAAAATGTTGGCGGGTATTGGCTGTAAAATCATTGTCGACCAAGTCGGCAGAACGATTGTTAGTACGCACTACGCGAAAGATTTACCAGTGACATATTTAAAATTACACCGAAGCCTCATTAAACAAATTAACCTTAGAAATGAAAATCAATTATTCATTCGCAGTTTATTAGGCTCATGCAGTAATACTAATATTAAGGTTATTGCCGTAGGTGTAGAAAATGAACAAGAATGGATAGTATTACAAAAACTTGGTTTACATGGTGGTCAAGGGCGATTTTTTGCATCTGAATCTTGTCTTTCTCCATTGGATGACTTGCCAAAAGAAAAGCCAGTAAAATTAGTCACGCCAGGGCGCAGAAATCGCTGGCGATAACGGTTAGTGATAGCCAATTGTTTGTGTTAAAAAAGGAAAAGAGCAACTCTATGAGTATGAACTCATTAATACAAAGATTGACCGCAAAGAAGAAAGAAAAACCGACGCTGAGTATTGTAATACTCAGTGATGGTATTTATGTATCTAAAGTGAGCGAAGAATTCGGTATTGAACCTGCCGTTTTCTTTGAATTAGAAAATAATAATTGGTAATTCCAATTAGGTGCAGCGCTCGATAGCGAAGACATCAGTAACCTAAAAGCAACCGTCACGCTGGGCTCTCAGTTTTATCAAAGCTACCAATTGGACAAACCTGTAGTACCAAAAGAAGGCTTTGTTGCGTAATTCAAATTTAGAGGTGACAACACTAGAATGGTATTATTTCAATCAATTCGGTAAGTTTTAGGCATACCTAGCCCTGTTAGTTTATTTAAAGCTTTGATCATTGCGTAAGCTT
>NZ_JAAUWS010000030.1:0-31162 GCF_014694465.1 Vibrio sp. S11_S32
CTATTCCGGCAAGTACCCAAAAGTGACGGAGTGCTTAACAAAAGATAAAGAAGAAATGCTCGCATTTTATGACTTTCCAGCAGAGCATTGGACGCATATTAGAACAAGTAATCCAATCGAATCAACGTTTGCAACCGTACGGTTGCGCACACATAAAGTAAAGAGTTGTGGAAGTCGTACGACAACCTTAATGATGATATTTAAGCTTGCTCAATCAGCAGAAAAGAGTTGGTATCGATTAAAGGGGTTTAAATTACTTGCTGATGTTGTAAGCGGTATTAAGTTTAAAGATGGTGAAAAAGTAATGCCAGATCAAACAGAGCATGCAAAAGAACTCATACACCAGAATTGACAATAGCTCTAAAATAATACGCCCTAAAATCCAACGAATAATCGCCATGTTAATCCTATAAGGGTTTGCTAAAAATAAAAAACAAAGGCTGAGTCATTCAGCCTTGTTTGTGTCAGAAAATTTGAGGTTATAACGCTTTCAAATAATCTACCACAGCATCAGATTCATATAACCACGTCACGCCATCTGATTTTTCGATGCGTAGGCACGGTACTTGCGTTTTTCCGGTTGCTGCTACTTTCTCGTCTTGGAAGTCAGGATTTTTGCGAATATCGCGTAATTCTAAATCGAGGCCTAATTCCGCAACCGCACGGCGAACTTTTTGGCAATATGGGCAGCTTTCAAAGTGATACAGTGCCAAGCCTTGAGTGGAAATTGTCATATCGAACTCCTTGATTATTTTCTAAATTATATTTTATTTGGATCGATTTCTAAGAGTTCTGCATAAGCTTGGCCACATGAATACTTATCATAGAGAGTATCTTCAGCTTTAAACTTAGAGACATTTTGTTGTTGAGAAATTTCTGTGAGCTTATTTTCAACCAGAGCTTGGTATTCAGCATGATGCATTGTCCATTGAATTGGGTATTCTGTCATCACATAAGATCCAATTTTATAACTGCCTTCACGGTGTAAAAATCCGCACACCAAGTAACGAGTGAGATCTTTATCCGCTAACATCTTTGGTTGAGAAGGGTCGATTGGATCTTTGCTTGGCGTGGCAACGACGGTTGAAGTGCTAAGTGTTACTTGACTAGAACTTACAGCAGAAGGATTGGCTTGCTGGCTGGCTGGTTGCTCTGCTTGAGCCATACTTGATGTCACTAGCAAGGCAGAAAAAAGTGTTGCAGATAAATGAGTGGAGAGTCGAAACATCCTGTCTTCCTTTACTATCAATTAAATAGGGTAATAAGATATAGGGGCTATCATAACAAATATTATTATAATCGTCTTACTTGACGCTGTAGCTTTGGGTATCCTTGCGCACTATTGGTATACCAAACGAGTCATACTTACGACTCGGACAACATTTCCCATGTTACTTCACATTGCTGATCGTCAGTCGATAAGTAAATTGTATTGCCTGAAACCATGACCCCTAATTCTAAGGTGCGCGCGATCATCTTAGTCGAGGCTAATACACCCGCATTATCTAAACGAAAGATGTCAGCATTCAACGTTGAGAACTTGTCTTGGTTTTGCTTCCACCACACATCCGATTTGGTATTAAAGCTATAAATGCTGACCTGTTTGGCCAAGCGGGTGGCTTTTTTAACCCGATCAAAATCAGGCTCGCCGGCTTCAATCCAATGCAGTAATTGATCATCTAACGACTTTAACCAAATATCCGGCTCTTCAATGCTAGATAGGCCTTTAGTAAATTGCAGATCCGGTTTGGCATTTAAGCAATACGCGATCACACGCGCCATCATACGAGCATCATTCTCGGATGGATGCTGAGCGATGGTGAGGTTTAGTGAATCGTAGTGATCGTTATTGATATCGGTTAATGCGATACGAAATTTATAAATAGTTGGTTTTAAAGCCACAAGTTAGCCTTTGGGAGTGCGAGTAAAGAGAAGGTGATTGTACGTGATAAATCGGCCAAGTGGTGAGTTATTGCCATAAAAAAGCGCCACCGCAGTGATGGGGTGGCGCATGGCGCTTTGGGTTGGGATGCTAATATCTGGTGTCGATCAACGTTATTTGATTTAGCATGCTTATTCCTTTACTCCTGAAACTTACTTTTATCGCCAATATCGAAATGAAATGGTTGGCGAAACTTAGCAATACAAATTCCGCTCAGTAATAAGAACGAGGCAATGGCTAACCCATGTGTGATGATGGGTAAAATAGGGATCAACAAGCTCAACCAATAAATGATTAATACCACTGGCGTAATACGAACCAAATAAATCCGAAAGCAATAATACTCTTTGATCGCAAGGCCACTCGTGACTAAAAAGCTTGCGCCCACCGCTAGGATCGGCGCAATGCCAATCGCCAGCCAGCAGACAGAAAATAGCGCCGACCCTAAGATTATCCAGCGAATGTTTTTATCATAAATATGCATACAAGCCGCCGCCACAAGTGAACTGCAAATCAGCAGCTGGCTGGCATATTCAAAAGCAATAAAGTTAAACAACAACATCGCAATGGCAGACACACCAAAGCTTAAACGATAAAAACCGACGGTTAAATAATCGATGCTATCAAGCTCTTCTTTTACGTGTATGTCAGCCATCTGGATGTTGTCCTTTCATTGCGTTGATAACTAAAGTGCCTTGAGATCTAAAGTGCTTTGAGATCTAAAGTGAATTGAGAACTAAAGTGTGGTCACAACATAATCCAATGCACCCACAATCGCGGCCACTTGAGCGCGATTACATTCATCATTGGTCACTTTAGGACTGTCTGGATAAACTTCCGTGGTGGTGCAATAAGTATAATTGCTAAAACCGGCACATAAACCTAATTTGGCTAATGGGTAGTTGATCACGCCATCTTGCGTTACATCGGATCCAATAATTTGGTGGTTGTCATCAGCAGGGGCAATGTGGGTGACTTTACGTACTGAATCAATGATCGCCTTTTGTAGCGCATCGTCTTGTTTTTCGGTATCGCCAACCGTGTAGAAACCATCAGGGATTGAGCCTTTTGTGTAAGCTAAACCATCGCGCGCCGCAAGTGCTGGACGAAACTCCAGTTCATCGGTATCGGTGGTTTCATGCAAATCAATGTGGACTAAAATTGGCGCATCGAGATCTTTGACCATCTTCATGAGCGCGGCGGATTCTTGTGCAGGGCTATTGGCAATAAAGTTGCGGTTAGGATCGAGCGCATCGGGGTTCCAGCGATTAATGGTTTCATAACCCCACGGGCTGACACACGGCGCGATCACAATATTAAACTGGTCTTGGTAACGCTTGGCTTCACTTTGAGCAAACAACAGCGCGCCATGCACACCACTGGTTTCATAGCCGTGCACACCACCAGTAATCAAAACGGTTGGTTTATTGGCAGACCAAGACTTGGATTTTAGCGCCCAAAGTGGGTAGCGGCTTTCCCCGACAGGGTTCGCATCGTAGTGCAAATCGGCATAATGAAAGGCATCGAAATCATTTTTTAAGCCATCAATCTTTGGCATAACTTCATCAAAATAACTGCGCTTCACACTGGTTTGTTCTAGCCATTGACGTTTTTCAATGGCTGTCCATTTTTGACCCAGAGTCCCGATTGGGAAGGCATTTTCAGAGTTCATAACGTATCCTTTATTGAGTGCTATCACTGATATATACCCGTCTTACTTGAGGCTGCAGCTTTGTTGGCTGCGCTAACTTACCCCAATCACTTAGGCAAGCTAAGCTCATGGGGCTTTGTTTACTTGCCGCCTCACTGCAACTTCAATTACTTTGGGTATAGTCACAATCTTAGCACTTTATTATCTCGGCAATAGCAGAAATATTATGGCGCTCTCTTAATTGATGGATTTATTGCTTACACTGAAGTAAGAACAGTAAACCGTGATGGATAAGGAATGTTATGACCAAACGGATTTGTATCATATTGAGTTTGCTATTAATGACAGCCTGTTCAACCCAATTTTTTTATAACCGCTTAGATTGGATGGCAGCGCAATATGTCGATCGCTATGTGTCATTAAGTGATCAACAACAAGCGTCGTTTAAACAATCGGTACGCGAGGTGCAAGCGTGGCATCGAGCCGAACAATTACCCTTATATATTAAACAGATTGATTACCTGCTTACTCTGACGCCCTCTCAAGCGAACAAGCAACAAGTGGCACAGCAATACAAAGTACTAAAAGACTTTTCGACTCAATTAGTCACTCATTTTATGCCGCATTTATATCGCTTATTTATGAGTTTAGATCAACAACAAGCCGATGAATTATTTGATTCGTTGCAACGCAAATACGAAGACCGTTATGCCGATGATAATGACCTCAGCGACCAACAAAGGCGTGAAAAATCACAACAAAGAATGATCGATATATTGGAAACGTGGATCGGAGATTTGTCTGCCTCACAAGTTGCGATGGTGAAACGCTGGAGCCTAGAGCGTCTATCTATGCGGCAAGAGTGGCTTAAACAACAGCAGATCAATAAAGCCGAATTGCAGGTGTTGTTTGTGCAACGTAATGACTCAGCGGCGTTTCAACAAAAATTTAGCACGACCTTGCTTAACCCCGATCGGTTGTACCCCGAGTCGCTCACTCAAAAACGGCAACATAACCGCACCGTCACGATTACGATGCTGGTGGATGTGATCCAAGCCATGAACCCAGAGCAGTTTGAGCATTACCATCAACAATTACGCGATTGGCGCGAGAGGTTTGAAGATCTTATCTAGGCTATTGGTGCGGTGTTAATAATACGTCTACCCATAAACTTGATCCTCCAAATTGTCGCTCAAAATGTTGCGATAAATCTTGCGCTGAAATAGTTTGGATCAGCTTTTCAGGCTGCTGCAGTTGGTTATAGTCATAGCCATGAATAAGGTAGCGTTTAATAAATAAAGCATATTGTTTTTGATCGTCGCTTAATGGCGCTAAATCGGCTTGTAATTGTTTGCCGACCATCAGTGTTTCTTGCGCCGTTATGCCGGTTTTTAATTGATTAATGATGTCTTTCATGGCGTTACTAACAACATCCGCTTGTTTAGGATCACACCAAGCACTGAGTATCCAATCACTGTATTGCTCACCATCGATCGCGAATGAGATGACATTGGGAGTGTAATCTAACCCCATATCTTCGCGAATCACTTGTGTCAATCTTTGCTGAATTATACGACTTAACATGTCTTCCATAAATATGGCTTTAGTGCTTCTGGCACTACCACGAGTATTTAAGACTCTTGATACAACTAATGCTGTGTTTTCCGAGTTATTGGTACTGGTGAGTCGTGGTGAGGCTTCGGTGTTGAAATGTGGATTAAAACGAACACTTTTGGCGGGATCGAGTGGGAAATTCGCCGCATATTGACGTAATAATGGCGTTAACTGGTTGTTGTCGAGATTGGCAATAATGACTAATGTATTATTTCTATTTTGGGTGAATAAGGTTTGGTGCACTTGCTTTATTTGCTCAGTGGTGACCGCTTCCATTGCTGGCGGCTGTAGAAGGTGTCGATAGCTGCTTGGCAAAAATAAATCATTTTCAGCTTGATAGGCTATTGGGCCAACGGGGGAAAGAAGAAAGGTTTTTTTAGCTTGAATATTTTCTTTTTTAACAGCATTTAATTGAACTTCAGAGACTCGAATATCAGTGAGGGCAGTATAGAGTGCGGAAAAACTCTCACTTAATGAATTTTTGGGACTATCGATAGCGATCCATTGGTCGGTATAGGTGGAGAAGGCTTCAAAATGGATGTTGTTGCTTTTTAGTTTATGGCTGAATTGGACAGCATTGAGTTGTCCGATCCCACTACGAACAATGGTCGGAATGGCTAGCTCATAAGCTGGAAATAATTCAGGTTCGAGTGCGGCTTTTCCACCTAGCCCCGCATACACCATATTGACTTGTTTTCCTGCCTTTTTATCACGCAGATACCAAACCTCTAATCCATTACTGAGGGTGAAAATAGTCATATCAGGATTTTTAGGATCCAGCTTAGTATCAACAATTGATCCTATGGTTTGTGGTTGATTAAAATGACTGTCCTCGTTAACAAATATAGGTTTGCTGCCCCGTTTAGCAAATTGAGCTTTTAATACTTGCACCGGCGTGGGTAAAGCGGTGGTATCTTCCATTCCGAGGGCAAAGACGCTTGGTTGACTTAACAGTTGATATAAATGGTGATTGATTAAAGTAAGGTCAGTTTGCGTGATGAATTGAGCAAGGTTATTTTTATAATCTAACTTGGATTGTGGCACTTGGTTTTGAGTAATGGCATTGGTCATCCCGTTGGCGTGATCGACTGCCGTTTGTTTTTCCCAGTTTTGATCAATATTATCAAAGGTTTGTTGAAAACCACTGATGATGCTATTTAACTCGGGCTGACTAACGCCATGATCTCTTAAAGAGGCGAGCACACTGAGCATTTGATCTTGCAGCGCGTTGCGGTCTTGCTCTGAAAATCCGAGTTGTATTAAAGCGTAACGTTTACCTTCTAACCAATAATCACCGACATATTGCTGTTGTATGGATAAACCATGATCAATTAATGAATAATGTAAGCGTTGTTGGATGAGTTGTAGCGCCACATTATCTCGCCAATAAAAGGTTTGATCGCCTAATGTTACCCAGCGACTTGGACTCATCTCAAACAGCAACCCCATACTTGATGAGTCATAAGCCCCTATATGTTCGACGATATTATGGGTGCTATAGGCTAGGTTATCGGTGGTCTTTAATTGTGATGAGTCGGTTGATTGCCAAGAAGAAAAGTGCTTTTTAATTAAAGCGGTTGCAGCTGATGGGTCAATATTACCAGTGATGATGATTTCACTGTTTTGCGGTTGATACCATTTTTGATAGTACTGTTTCAAGCCATTGGCAGTGACGGAGTTTATTGATTCTATGCTTCCAAGAGCATCGTGATCTTTGAGTATAGTGGGGTCAATCATGTGTTGGTATAAAGTGGTGCTAAATGGTTTATTCTTAGGCCTATTCATTCGATATTCCCCAAGAATGACGCCTCTTTCTTTATCGATCTCTTGCTTTGATAGCGTTAATCCATCGGCAATATCTCTAAACCATGTCATGCTTTTATCGAGAGATTTATCATCGGGTAAATCCAATTTATAAATTGTGTTTCGATAACTGGTCGAAGCGTTAATATCGGCGCCAAATGCTGCTCCCGATTGTTCAAATTGCTTGATAATCTGGTTGGCTGAGAAATGTTGACTACCATTAAAAGCCATATGTTCGATAAAATGAGCATATCCTGCTTGTTGTGACGTTTCATTTAGGCTGCCGGTATGAACGATAAAACGCAGTGAGACTGGCGCATGTTCATTAGGGTAAATATGATATTTGACCCCATTTTCAAGCTGACCGGACAACCAATCTGGATCGGATTGTATGGATTGGGTCGACAGCTTTGTAGAAGATGAGCACGCTGCTAGGAAAAGACATAAAGCAATAGAAAATAGAGCCGATTTCATAAACTAAGCCAAGTTAAATTAGAAGATTATGTTTTAAGTTACGCGGTTTAATTTGCTTTTAAAGACGCCACAAAATATTTTATTCATTTCTGAATATATTTAACAAAATGATGTAATCCTTAGATCTATCAACAATCGGAGCGGCAGAAGGTTTGATAAATTGTCATTCATCACATAAATGAAATGTAAGCTGATTTATTATTACACTCACACGTTAGATACGTCTCATTGTTAATAAGATGCGACTCATTACAAGAGCCAAATGGAGAGCTTAATGAAAATTGTACGCCACCCACTTTCTTTGTCTGTGTTGATCGGGATGATCGGCCTGTCAAATCCTACTTTTGCGGACACTATTCACTTACGCGTGATTGAAACTACGGACATTCATGCGAACTATATGGATTACGATTACTACAAAGATCAAGCTTCGAAGAAAATCGGCTTAGTTCGCGCGGCAACCTTGATTGAGAATGCGCGTAAAGAAGTTAAAAATAGCGTGCTGGTGGATAACGGTGATTTGCTGCAAGGCAGTCCGATGGGCGATTATATTGCCTCGCATGGTTTAAAACCAAGTGAAGTGCACCCCGCTTATAAAGCGATGAATTTACTTGATTATGATGTGGGTAACATTGGCAACCACGAATTTAACTATGGATTGGATTTTTTAGCTGAAGCCACTAACGATGCCAATTTCCCATATGTGAATGCCAATGTTATTGATGCCAAAAGCGGCAAGAATTACTTCAATCCTTATGTGATAAAAAGCTACCAGTTTAAAGATACCGATGGTGAGTCACATCAAATCAAAGTCGGTTATATTGGTTTTGTTCCGCCACAAATTATGGTGTGGGATAAGAAAAACCTAACCGGAAAAGTAAAAGTTGCCGATATAAAAGAAACCGCTGAAAAATTCATTCCTAAAATGCGCGCCGAAGGGGCCGATGTGATTGTCGCCATTCCTCACTCGGGCATTTCGACTGAGAAATATCAAGAAGGGGCGGAAAATTCCGTTTATTACCTCACTAAAGTAAAAGGCATTGATGCGATCACCTTTGGTCATTCTCATGCCGTGTTCCCAAGCGCAGAGTTTGCCAAAGTAGCTGGCGCTGACATTAAACAAGGTACCATTAATGGCATTCCTTCAGTGATGCCGGGTCGTTGGGGCAGTCATGTTGGGGTGATTGATTTAGTACTCGAACAAAAAGGTGATAAATGGAATGTTGCTAGTGGTAAAGCAGTAGCGCGTCCGATTTATGATGCCAAAGCTCAAAAGTCTTTAGCTGCTGAAGATATGCAAGTGAAACATGCGCTTGAAGAAGATCATCAAGGCACGCGGGATTTTGTTAATCAGCCAATCGGTAAAGCCAGTGATGAAATGTACAGTTACTTGTCGTTAGTACAAGATGATCCTACGGTACAAATTGTTAATATGGCGCAAAAAGATTACACCGAACGCTTTATTCAAGGCGATCCCGATCTGGATGGTTTACCGGTTTTAGCCGCGGCCGCACCGTTTAAAGCCGGTGGCCGTAAGAACGATCCTGGTAACTTTACCGAAGTCGAAGCAGGGCAACTAACTTTCCGTAATGCGGCTGATTTATACCTGTATCCAAATACGCTGGTGGCACTTAAAGTGTCTGGCGCTGATGTAAAAGAATGGCTTGAGTGTTCAGCAGGGCAGTTTAATCAAATTGATCCAAATAGCAGTAAGCCGCAGTCACTCATTAACTGGGATGGTTTCCGTACGTATAATTACGATGTGATTGATGGGGTTAACTATCAAATCGATGTCACTCAACCGGCCAAATATGACGGTGATTGTAAAGCGATTCACCCTGATTCTCAGCGTATTGTGAACCTGACTTATAAAGGCGAGCCGATCAATCCTAAACAAACCTTTATCGTGGCGACCAATAACTATCGTGCGTATGGCGGTAAGTTTGCCGGTACTGGTTCCAAGTATGTGGCGTTTGATTCACCGGATGAAAACCGCACAATCTTGGCCGACTATATTACCCGCGTGAGTAAAGAGAAGGGCCAAGTTACGCCAAGCGCGGATAACAACTGGTCGTTTGCCCCGATTAAAACCAAAGCCAATTTAGATGTGCGCTTTGAAACCTCACCAAGCGATAAAGCCGCCGCTTTCATTAAAGAAAAGGCGCAATATCCAATGAAGAGAGTCGCTACCGATGAAGTTGGTTTCGCGGTTTACCAGTTGGAGTTGAATAAGTAACAAACTAGGATCAATAGACCCTAACTATTTATAGTGAAACTTATAGAAGTAGAAGCGACAACACAAAAAAGCACTGATCATCAATCGGTGCTTTTTTTTGGTAGGAGTTAGACCGTTACTGTTATTGCGTCATTTATCACGGTAATTGAGTAAAGGCACAATTAACATGTTGGCTACATTTTTCTTTGGTGAAATTCTATGCGCTCATTTAATGATATTATTAACAGCAAAGATTGGCAGAATGAAGCCATAGTAAAGCTGAATACGGTAGCACCACATTCACCTCTGCACAGTTATCGTCAGCTGAACGCAGCCTTGAATGGAGGGCAAGGCTGCCGAGTATCATTAAATGGCGATTGGCAATTTCAGTTGTTTGATACCCCCTCAAATGTGCCCAGTAGCATCATCACTGACAACGATGATATGGCATGGTCAAGCATGCCAGTACCGAGTAATTGGCAGATGCAAGGGGTAGATAAACCCATTTATACCAACATTAAATATCCCTTCCCTGATACCCCCCCTTTTGTCCCTAATGATAATCCTACCGGATGTTATCGACGTAGTTTTGTTTGGCATTCTTATGCGGTTGATGAATCGATACGTATTGTGTTTGATGGTGTCAATTCGGCGTTTCATCTATGGTGCAATGGCCAATGGGTGGGATATTCACAAGACAGTCGCTTACCAGCAGAGTTTGATCTTTCTGATGTCATTCAAGACGGCAACAATCATATTGTGGTTATGGTGATGCGCTGGTCGGATGGATCATATCTTGAAGATCAAGATATGTGGTGGTTAAGCGGTATCTATCGAGATGTGTACATTTATCAAAAGCCCAAAATCAGTATCCTTGATGTTCATATTCAAACACAATTAGACAGTGAATATGAACATGCAGTACTGCTTATCAATACCAAGCTATCGCAATCCGCACTCAATCATCGTATCCAAGTAGAACTGTATGATGCAGAGAAAAATAAGATTAAATGTGATGGTGAAATATCAGTAAGTTGTGGTGAGCGTGTTGTCGATGAAAAAGGGAGTTGGAATGATCGGGCTGAACATCACTTACAGGTTGCATCACCGCTGAAATGGAGTGCGGAAAATCCTTATCTGTACCGCTGTGTGGTGAGCTTATTTGATATGCAAGGTAATTTACTGGAATGTGAAGCCTATTCCGTTGGTTTTCGAGACGTCAAAATACAAGATGGTTTATTAACATTAAATGGTAAGCCTTTATTGATTCGAGGTGTTAATAGACATGAGCATCATCCAGAACGCGGTCATGCAATTGATAAAGTCAGCATGTTGCAAGATATTAAGTTGCTGAAACAAAATAATTTTAATGCAGTTCGTACCGCGCATTATCCCAATCACCCCACTTGGTATGATTTGTGCGATCAATATGGCCTATATGTTGTAGATGAGGCAAATATTGAAACTCACGGTCAGTTCCCAATGTCACGTTTGTCGGATAACACGCAATGGTTAAATGCGTATATGCAACGTATGGTTGGTATGGTGGAACGTGATAAAAATCATCCAAGCATTATCATTTGGTCATTGGGGAATGAATCAGGGATCGGGCTAAATCATCATGCACTGTATCATTGGACAAAACACAAAGATGCTTCGCGTCCGGTGCAATATGAAGGAGGCGGAGCTAATACCGCCGTCACCGATATTGTTTGCCCTATGTATGCACGAGTCGATGAGCATCAAGATCATCCAGCAGTACCAAAATTCGCCATAACAGAATGGATCAACCAAGCCAATGAAACTCGGCCATTGATCTTATGTGAGTATGCTCATGCCATGGGAAATAGTTTAGGAAGCTTCAGTAAATATTGGCAAGCTTTTCGCCAACATCCAAGGCTGCAAGGAGGGTTTATATGGGATTGGGTTGATCAAGGGATAAATAAAGTAACCGATGACGGTATTCAATACTGGGGATATGGTGGTGATTTTGGTGATGAGGTTAATGATCGCCAATTTTGTATCAATGGTTTACTTTTCCCTGATAGAAGACCGCATCCTGCATTGTGTGAAGTTAAAAAAGCTCAGCAGTTTTATCAGTTTTCTTTATTAATGAATGATACTGACCCTGATGCCGATTTTTCGATAAGTGTCAGCAGTGAATTCTTATTTGAGTCAGTAAAAGGTGCGATTTTGCACTGGCATTTATTGAAAGATGGCATTGAGATTGATTCAGATAGGCACATACTGGACATAGGACCTCAAGCTCGGCGAACATTATCTTTACGCCCATCTTGGCCTCAAATAGATAATACAGCGCATTATTGGCTGGATATAAGCGTCGAGTTAGGTCGTGATCTTGTTTGGGCAGATAAAACACATATTGTGGCTACCGAGCAATTTATTCTTTGCACACCGATACAGAAGGGGCTCGCACCAGAGTCGGAAAATCCGCAGAATGACATTAACAATACAGATAAGAGCGGTTTCAATATTGTAGAAACAAAGCAAGACATAACCATTGAAACTACACTGGCTAGGTTTATCTTTAATTGCCACACTGGTTATCTTGATCATTGGTTAGTCGATGGCGAAAAGTGTTTAACACAAGGGTTCAAAGATAACTTTTATAGGGCGCCATTAGATAATGATATTGGTACAAGTGAAGCAGGGTTTATTGATCCTAATACTTGGTGGGCTCGTTGGCATCATGCGGGATTAGATCGGTTAGAGTCGATATGTTGTGAGTGCAAGGTGATTTCGAAAGTGCCACATTCACTTCAAGTTGTACAGGTAAGGTGCGTTTATCAACATAAGGTTGATGGGAAAGTATTGATTGAAACCTGCTGGGACTATCAATTATGTGCCAATGGCAACATCATGCTTAATGTTGGAGTGACAAAAACGGAAGACGTGCCGCCACTGCCAAGAGTGGGGTTAAGTTTTGCTATTCCTTCAGTTGTGAACACGGTGGCCTGGTTAGGTCGAGGTCCACATGAAAACTACCCCGATAGACAATTATCAGCGCATTTAGGTTGGTATCAAAGACCGATTTCGCAGATGCAAACTTCGTATATATACCCTTCAGAGAATGGTTTGCGTTGTGATACAACAAAGCTGAGCTTAAATTCGCTAGAAATTACTGGGCAATTTCATTTTTCCGTCAGTGATCATCCACAAGCATTGATAGCCAATAGCACCCATACCTATCAACTAGTAAAAGATGGCAACACCTATATTAATATTGATAGCCAACATATGGGGGTTGGTGGTGATGATTCTTGGAGCCCGAGTGTTCATCCTGAATTTTTATTGGCGAAAAACCGTTATAACTATCACCTTAAGCTAATAGTCGCGAAATCCCGGAATTCAAAGAAATAGCCCCTAAGGTTATCAGGTTTAATCTTCGGGCCTGATAGCCACTGCGATATCAACAGATCGCAGAAGGATGCCTAGATCACACATTTATTTATATTATTGATAGAAGTAACAAAGTGTTAACTACGTTGTTTTTTTATACAATAAATACGTCTACTCTTATTTGGTAAACGTTTTCATTTATAGCCTGTTATTATTAATTAACAAGCTAAGTGGAATGGATTTATTCACAATAAAAACAATGAAAAATAGGGTCCTCACATGAAAAAAATCGTACTTGCTGCTGCCATTACTTCTAGCCTCCTTTTTGCAACAAATACTCTTGCTGCGACTTCAATCGGTATTACTGTTTATAAATATGACGATAACTTTATGTCGGTCGTTCGACAGGCGTTGGAAGCTAATGCGGCTAAAGCGCCAGACGTTAAAGTATTAATGAATGATTCTCAAAATAACCAGTCGATGCAAAATGATCAAATCGACGTCATGTTAGCGCGTGGCGTTGAAGCTTTAGCGATTAACTTAGTCGATCCGGCTGCCGCACCTGCTGTCATTAAAAAAGCAAAATTTGATGATGTGCCAATTGTCTTCTATAACAAGGAACCGTCAGCGAAAGCAATGGCAAGCTATGACAAAGCTTACTATGTTGGAACCGATTCAAAAGAGTCGGGTATTATTCAAGGGCAAATGATTGCCAAACAATGGAAAGACAATGCGGCATGGGATCTAAATAAAGACGGCGTGATCCAATATGTGTTACTCAAAGGTGAACCCGGTCATCCTGATGCCGAAGCCCGTACCACTTATGTAATTAAAACCTTGAATGATGAAGGTTATAAAACCCAAGAACTTCAACTGGATACCGCTATGTGGGATGCGGCAATGGCAAAAGATAAAATGGATGCATGGCTTGCTGGTCCAAATGGTAAAAAAATTGAAGTGGTTATTGCCAATAATGATGGAATGGCAATGGGCGCAATTGAAGCATTAAAAGCTTCTGGGACCAAGTTGCCTGTATTTGGGGTTGATGCCTTAACAGAAGCGGTGGCACTGGTTAAGTCTGGTGAAATGGCGGGCACCGTATTAAATGATGCTAATGCACAAGCAGAAGCCACCTTTGACCTTGCGCGCAATCTGGCTGAAGGCAAACCTGCCACTGAAGGCACAAAATGGAAACTCGATGGCAAAGTGATTCGAGTTCCTTATGTTGCTGTCGATAAAAGCACTCTGAAATAATTTTCTGAACTATTTGACGTTACCGTTGTTTTGTAACGTCAAATACAAAAAGTATGAATAAAGGAAAGAGCGTTATACATCAATAATCTTTCCTTTTTTTTATTCATTTAAAGATTAATTCGAGTGTATCTATGGATATAAATCAAGAACCTTATCTATTGGAAATGACAGGAATTAGTAAACAATTTCCTGGGGTAAAGGCATTAGATAAAGTGAATTTAAAAGTTCGTCCTCATTCCATCCATGCCTTAATGGGAGAAAACGGTGCGGGCAAGTCAACATTATTAAAATGCTTGTTTGGTATTTATGAAAGAGATGAAGGTGAGATTGTTTTTTTAGGTGAGCACGTTAATTTTCAGTCTTCAAAAGAAGCATTAGAGTCTGGCGTTTCTATGGTTCATCAAGAGTTGAACCAGGTTCTTCAACGAACGGTAATGGATAATATTTGGTTAGGCCGCTACCCAACCAAAGGCTTCTTTGTTGATCATGATAAAATGTATCGTGATACCAAGTCTGTATTTGAAGAACTTGACATCAATATTGATCCAAAAGAAAAAGCAGGAAATTTATCGGTTTCTCAAATGCAAATGGTCGAAATAGCCAAAGCTTTTTCTTATAATGCCAAAATTGTGATCATGGATGAACCGACTTCATCATTAAGTGAAAAAGAAGTCAGTCATCTATTTAAAATTATTAAAAAGCTTAAAGAAAAAGGCTGTGGAATTGTTTACATTTCCCACAAAATGGAAGAGATATTTGCAATTTGCGATGATATTACCATTTTACGCGATGGGCAATGGGTTGATACTAGACCACTAGCTGGCTTGGATATGGATAAAATTATCGGCATGATGGTTGGTCGTGAATTAACCAATCGATTCCCAGAAAAAACCAATACCCCTCAAGAAACGATTCTCAGCGTTCGACACTTAACCGCCATAAATCAACCTTCTATACAAGATATTAACTTCGAACTACGTAAAGGTGAGATCCTTGGCGTGGCAGGCTTGGTTGGCTCACGTAGAACCGATATTGTGGAAACAATTTTTGGGGTTAGGGAAAGAGCAAACGGTGAAATCATCCTAAACGGTAAAGCTATGCGCAATAAAGATGCACATGAAGCAATACAAAATGGGTTTGCGCTGGTGACAGAGGAAAGACGTTCGACAGGGATTTATGGAGAGTTAGATATTACCTTTAATTCTTTAGTCGCAAATGTCGAGCAGTACAAAACCAAGTCAGGCTTATTAAGTGACCGAAAAATGAAGTCAGATACCCAATGGGTGATCGATGCGATGAGAGTTAAAACGCCCTCTCATAGCACGACGATAGGGTCCTTATCGGGTGGGAATCAACAAAAAGTGATCATTGGACGTTGGTTATTGACCGGGCCTGAAATTCTAATGCTTGATGAACCGACGAGAGGAATTGATGTTGGTGCAAAGTTTGAGATTTATCAATTGATATTAGATCTCGCCAATAAAGGTAAAGGCATTATTATTATTT
Source organism: Vibrio sp. S11_S32 (assembly GCF_014694465.1). Taxonomy (NCBI): domain Bacteria; kingdom Pseudomonadati; phylum Pseudomonadota; class Gammaproteobacteria; order Vibrionales; family Vibrionaceae; genus Vibrio; species Vibrio sp. S11_S32. Next base: position 15,820 of record NZ_JAAUWS010000030.1, read on the forward strand.
CTTCGGAAATGCCAGAACTATTGGGGATCACCGATCGTATATTAGTGATGAGTAATGGACGGGCGGCCGGTATTGTTGAAACCAAAAATACCACTCAAACAGAAATTTTAGAATTAGCAGCACTTTATCTGTAAGGGATATCCCATGGAAAATTTTAAAACAAAAAGTTTAAATTATATTAAAGCCGGTGGCATATATGGTGTGCTGTTAATTCTGCTCGCTGTTATTGTTATTCAAGAACCATCATTTTTAAGTTTACGAAATCTAAGTAATATATTAACGCAATCTTCAGTACGTGTAATTATTGCATTGGGTGTTGCAGGATTGATTATTACACAGGGAACGGATTTATCTGCCGGTCGCCAAGTGGGCTTAGCGGCGGTACTTTCTGCCAGTCTGTTGCAAGCGACTGATAATGCAAACAAGGTATTTCCTGGTTTAGGCGAGATGCCGATTATCGCGGTTATTCTTGTGGTTTGTATCGTTGGGGCATTAATTGGTTTAGTGAACGGTATTATCGTTGCGTACATGAAGGTGACGCCATTTATTGCCACTCTAGGCTCAATGATCATCGTATATGGGATTAACTCGTTGTACTTCGATTCGATTGGCGCTTCTCCGGTTGCAGGGTTTGATGAGCGTTTTTCAACGTTTGCTCAGGGATTTATTCGGTTAGGTGATTTCAGGCTTTCATATATAACATTTTATGCGATAGCCGCCATGATCATTGTTTGGATTATGTGGAACAAAACAGTTTTCGGCAAAAATATTTATGCGATTGGTGGTAACCCTGAAGCGGCAAAAGTGTCGGGTGTGAATGTGCCAATTACGTTATTGAAGATTTATGCTATTTCAGGGGTTTTCTATGCTTTTGGCGGCATGTTGGAAGCAGGTCGTATCGGAAGTGCCACCAATAATGTTGGTTTTATGTATGAGCTAGATGCGATTGCAGCCTGTGTGGTGGGGGGCGTTTCTTTTGCTGGTGGTGTTGGCACCGTGATGGGAGTAGTTACCGGTGTATTAATCTTTACCGTGATTAACTATGGAATGACGTACATTGGTGTTAGTCCTTATTGGCAGTACATTATCAAAGGTGGAATTATTATCTTTGCTGTCGCTTTAGATTCAATGAAGCACGGAAATAAAAAATAATAGAATTACGAGGCTAAGCTTAAAAGGGTTGTGACATTTAGATGTGCAACCCTTTCGTTTTATCGGCAAGTAGAATAAAAAACTCAGTGTAAACGTTTACATTAATTGCGTTGGATCACAGAAATAATGCCGAGTATGTTGCTATTATCACCATAAGTTAAGCGGTTTGCTTTAGTGGCACCGTTTTCTTTTGGAAGCTAAAGATCATGAAGGAGTCAAAATGAAAGTGTTAGTCACGGGTGGGTTAGGGTATATCGGCAGTCATACTTGTGTGCAGTTAATCAACGCTGGTCATCAGCCAATTGCATTAGATAACTTAACCAACAGCAAGTTAGAGGTTTTAAATCGCATTGAAGCGCTAACCGGCACCAAGCCTGAATTTTATCAAGGTGATGTGCGTGATGAAGCTTTCTTAGATCAGGTCTTTAGTGAGCAAGCCAATAGCAAACAACCTATAGAAGCTGTGATCCATTTTGCCGGTCTAAAAGCGGTCGGGGAGTCGGTTGCCAAGCCTTTGGAATACTACGATAACAACGTGAATGGTTCTTTGGTGTTAGCGCGCAGTATGCGTACCGCAGGGGTGAAAAATATTGTATTCAGTTCATCGGCGACTGTGTATGGCGATCCTGCTCAAGTACCGATCACCGAGTCGTCACCAACAGGTGCCACCACCAACCCTTATGGTCGCAGTAAATACATTATTGAAGAATGCTTTAGCGATCTGTTTGACGCTGAAAACGATTGGAGTATTACCTTGTTGCGTTATTTCAATCCTGTTGGCGCGCATCCATCTGGCACGATGGGGGAGGATCCTCAAGGTATGCCGAATAACCTCATGCCATTTATTGCGCAAGTGGCCGTTGGTCGTCGTGATAAATTGGCGGTATTTGGCGATGATTATGCCACCCCAGATGGCACTGGTGTGCGTGATTACATTCATGTTATGGACCTAGCCGATGGCCATTTGGCCGCCATTAATGCACTGACGGATAAAGCCGGTTTGCATATCTATAATCTAGGAACGGGCAAAGGCAGCAGCGTATTGGATATGGTCAATGCATTCTCTAGCGCTTGCGGGCATCAAGTGGCGTATGAAATTAAACCACGCCGCGCGGGTGATATTGCCGAATGCTGGGCAAGCACAGAAAAAGCAGAGCAAGATTTAGGCTGGAGAGCCACGCGAGATGTGGCAGAAATGAGCGCAGATACTTGGCGTTGGCAGTCGAATAACCCTAATGGCTATGATTCGTAATATTGGTTATTCACGCTTTAACTTACTCAAACAGGCAGAAAATAAAAAATGACAACAGAATTTAACCCCATTGATCATCCACATCGCCGCTACAATCCATTAACTGGGCAGTGGATCTTAGTGTCTCCTCATCGCGCCAAACGCCCGTGGAGTGGTCAAGATGAGAAACCTGTGACCGCCAGCATTAAGCCATATCAAGACGATTGCTTTTTATGCCCAACCAATACCCGAATTTCTGGCGATGTGAATCCTGATTATAAAGGCACCTTTGTGTTCCAAAACGACTTTGCCGCCTTAATGCCAGATTCACCGGATGCGCCACCGTCCACAAATCCGTTATTTAAAACCCAAGGGGTACGCGGGTTAAGCCGAGTGATTTGCTTCTCGCCCGATCACAGCAAAACCCTGCCGGAATTACCCGTGTCACAGATCCGTAATGTGGTCGACACATGGAATGAGCAAATTGAAGAATTAGGTCAAGATTACCTATGGGTGCAAGCGTTTGAAAATAAAGGTGAGGCAATGGGCTGTTCGCAACCTCATCCGCATGGACAAATCTGGGCTAATAGCTTTTTGCCTAACGAAATCGAGCGTAAAGATAAAAATCTGCGTGATTATTACCAACAACATGGCACCAACTTATTAGTCGATTATGTGCAAAGTGAGCTGCAAGATGGCGCGCGCACTGTAGTAGAAACCGAGCATTGGATCGCCGTGGTCCCTTATTGGGCGGCGTGGCCATTTGAAACCATGTTACTGCCAAAAACGCACATCAAACGTATGAATGATCTCAGCGATGCACAACGTGATGACTTGGCACTCGCGATCAAACAACTCACTTGTCGTTACGATAATTTATTCCAATGTTCCTTCCCGTACTCAATGGGGTGGCATTACGCGCCATTTTTTGAAAATGATGATTCAATAGAAGATAAAGGCACCGAACACTGGCAATTGCATGCTTTGTTTTATCCGCCATTGTTGCGCTCTGCAACGGTTAAAAAATTCATGGTGGGCTATGAAATGCTGGCAGAAAGTCAGCGCGATCTGACCGCAGAACAAGCAGCAGAAAGATTACGTGCATTAAGCAGTCAGCATTATAAAGATGCGTAATAACCCAATTTAAACACTTGTATGCCCTTTAGATATTGGAAGTTTTTATTTTTATATCAAGAGTATATCCATGCGAGTGATCATTATTAAAACTATGTAGGTAAACACAATGAACGAACGTACTCAAAAGTTAATAGAAGCCGTTAATGGCGCATTTGAACTGATTTTTAACTACGCCGCGACGCACATTATTCAAGCGCCAGGCCGTGTGAACTTAATTGGTGAACATACCGATTATAATGATGGTTTTGTGCTGCCGTGCGCGATTGATTACCAAACCTTGGTGGCAGCCTCTAAGCGTGATGACAACATCGTGCGTGTGGTAGCGGTGGATTTTGATAACCAAGTGAATGAGTTTGATATTTCCAAACCACTCGAATTTGATCATGATGTGATGTGGGTTAACTACATTCGCGGCGTGATTGATTGTTTGCAAAAACGTGGTTATGAATTTACGGGTGCCGATATTGCAGTGAGCGGCAATGTGCCACAAGGGGCGGGATTAAGCTCTTCGGCAGCATTAGAAGTGGTGATTGGGCAGACATTTAAAACCTTGTACGAGCTTAACATCTCACAACAAGATATCGCCTTAAATGGTCAGCAAGCCGAAAACCAATTTGTTGGGTGTAACTGCGGCATTATGGACCAGCTTATTTCGGCTGAAGGTAAACGTAACCATTCATTATTGATTGATTGTCGCTCGCTAGAAACAAAAGCGGTATCCATGCCAGAAGATATGGCGATTGTGATCATTAACTCGAATAAAAAACGCGGCTTAGTTGACAGCGAATACAACACTCGCCGCCAGCAATGTGAAGCAGCCGCCGACTTTTTCAATGTGAAAGCATTGCGTGATGTGTCGATTGAGCAATTTATGCAACGTGAAGCCGAGCTAGACCAAGTGGTAGCCAAACGCGCTCGTCATGTGATCACCGAAAACGATCGAACAGAAGAAGCGGCGATTGCATTAAGAAATCACGACATGGCACGTTTAGCGGTACTGATGGAACAATCGCATGTGTCTATGCGCGATGATTTTGATATCACTTGCCCAGAAGTTGATACGATTGTTGATATTGTGAAAGACGTGATTGGCACTCAAGGTGGCGTGCGTATGACGGGTGGTGGCTTTGGTGGTTGTGTGGTTTCTCTGGTCCCACCGTCTTTAGTTGATGCAGTAAAAGCGGCAGTGGAAGCACAATATCAAGCTAAAACGGGCTTAAAAGAAACCATCTATGTGTGTAAAGCAATGGATGGCGCTGGCGTTATTACAACTGAGGCTCGTTAATATGGGATCATTATCGTTACCATGCGGTGTGGAACAATTGCACACCAATATGAGCGCAGGAGTCTACCTTGATGGACACGCTGCCAAGGTGATCACCTTATCCAATCAATCCGGTATGACCGCGACTTTTATGGATGTTGGGGCAACGTGGTTAAGCTGTACCGTTCCGGTTGCCGACCAAGTACGAGAAGTGTTGCTTGGGGTTGATACCATCGAGAAGTTTCAGCAGCAAACCTGTTTTCTAGGGGCGAGTGTTGGCCGCTATGCAAACCGAATTGCCGGCGCTCAATTTGAACTTAATGGACAGGTTTATTCACTATCACAAAACCATGAAAAATATTGTATTCATGGTGGCGAAATGGGGTTTGATAAGCGCCGTTGGACAGTGGTAAGTCAATCACAAGACCAAGTGGTGTTTGAACTTAACTCCGCCGATGGCGATCAAGGCTTTCCGGGGAATATGCAGGTGCAGTTAAGCTATACGCTCACCGATGACAATCAAGTGTCGATAGACTATCAGGCCAAGGTCGATAAAGCGTGTCCAATTAACTTAACTAATCATGCTTATTTTAATCTACAAGGCGCGAAAAGTGGCGTCAATTGCTTAGAGCATAAGCTGACTATATCAGCCGAGCAGTTTCTTGCCAGTGATGAGAATAGCTTGCCGACGCGCATAAAATCAGTCGTGAATACGGGTTTTGATTTTCAAACTGAAAAAACATTACAGCAAGACTTTTTGCTTGATGATGAGCAAAAATTGGCCGCTGGTTATGATCATGCCTTTATTTTCTCAACTGAACATTTGAATCAACTGAAACAAGTTGCAAGCGTGGTGTCGCCAGATGACAAGGTCAGCATGCACGTGTTTACCACTAAGCCTGCGATGCAAGTTTACAGTGGTAATTATTTAGCTCAGTGTCCCTCACGCGAGGAAGCTCCGTATCAAACATGTGATGGTTTTGCGTTAGAGACTCAATACTTACCTGATGCACCGAATCACCCTGAATGGACGTTTAGCGACAGTATCGTGCAGCCAGATCAGTCATACCACCACACTACGATGTATCAATTTAGTTTTTAAGTACCCCCTAATTTAACGTTAAGTTCTTTTATACGTTATTTTTATTTGCCCTCTGACGGAATGCGTTAGAGGGCTTTTCTCAAGCGACCAAGGACGGATCAGCGTCTTTTCGGCGTATTCAAATTGATCAAATATTAAATGCAATTGGTAATACTTTGCTTGGTATAAGAGATCTTGTACATTAGATAAGAACTCAATCAAAAGGATAAATTTATGTTTAGTCACATTATGCTGGGTGCCAATGATATCGAACAATCAAAGAATTTTTATGATGCGATCATGGCGGTACTGGGTTACGACAAAGGCGTGATTGATGAAAAAGGACGCTGCTTTTATATCAGCTCTGAAGGCGTGTTTGCCTTAACCAAACCAATTAATGGTGATGCTGCATCTGCGGGTAATGGTATGACGATAGGCTTTAACGTAGCAGATCCTGCGATGGGGGATGCTTGGCATGCAGCAGGACTGGCGAATGGCGGAACCTCGTGTGAAGATGCGCCAGGGATTCGAGTTGCAGGGGAAAGTAAGTTGTATCTTGCGTATCTGCGCGATCCTGCTGGTAACAAGATTTGTGCGACTCATTATGTGAAATAACGGCTCAGATAAAGAAAAACCCGATTCAATCGCATCTTATTATTGAGGCGAATTGGATCGGGTTTTTTGTTATCTGTTGAAGTGAGTTTATTTGACCGCATCGGTGAGCAATGAAACCAGTTCATCCTCAGTGACGGGCACTTTTGAAAGTTCGACTGCTTGAGAGTTCCCACCTTTTAACATATAAGCCTTTGTTGTTAAGTGATCATGATGGAACCACTTACCGTCTAAGCACAAATCCGTATAGCATTTTTCACAAGGTTTAAGCTCCATATACATCCCTTATTATGAAGTTGTTAACGAGTTATTAATGTAATGCGGTGAAGATGCTCTCGAATTGATTTAGATCAGTTTTTAACGGGATATATTTTCTTTGATTGAAAAGTTTGAAGTACGCGTTATGGTTTGAAGCAGAATGCTAAAAAAGTGAAAGATGAAGCAGAAAATGTGAGGCTAAAAAATAAAAAACCTCCGGTGAAGGAGGTTAGGGGGAAGGTTAGGTTGTCATCTTTTGCCGTGTGGCAGGCGCGCGATTGAAATCTTAAAAATGACTTTTAACAAATTGTTCGATCAATTTAATAAAATCCGATTCGGCTAATTTTGCACAGCGCAATGTCTGCTCATGGGACAGTTCGGTTTCACCTAGGCCTTCAGCCATATTGGTAATAGCACATACGGCTAAAACAGGTAAACCACAATGTGCCGCTGAAATAACTTCAGGTACGACTGACATGCCGACTACATCTCCGCCCATTATTTGCATCATTTTGATTTCTGCTGCGGTTTCAAAGTTAGGGCCAGTGTAAGAAACAAAAACACCTTCATTGAGATGAATATTGTTTTCTTTGGCAACACTGTGGATTTCAGCGCGCAATTTTTTATCATAAGCATTGGCAAGGCTAAAGAAGCGATCGCCGTATTTGTCATCATTAGGGCCAACCATTGGCGACTCTGGCATAGTATTAATGTGATCATTAAAAACGACTAAAGAGCCAACATCGATGCGATCAGGGCGTAATGATCCGGCGGCATTAGTACAAAATAACATTTCACAGCCAAGTAATTTGAATGTGCGAACGGGAGTCGTCATGACTTTCATCCCTTTGCCTTCATAAAAATGGCCTCGACCTTTCATACAGATCACATCCACACCGTGCATTTTACCCAGCACTAATGAACCAGAGTGGCCTTCTACGGTTGATACTGGAAAACCATCAAGCTGTTCGTAACCAATTTCGATTTTATCTTCCATTTGATCGGCTAAGACGCCTAATCCCGAACCTAAGATAAAAGCGGCTTTTGGTTTGAAGTTGGGCTTGGTTGCAAGAATGGTTTGCATTGCATTCATTGGTGCATCATTGGTTGCGCGAATCGTATGTGAAGTCATGTTAAACCTTTAAATTGATAGAATAGATAATGAAGCTATCGTAAACCGCTCCCCAACGAGAGAAAAGAACTAAAAATATTTTGATCAATACTTAAAAAGAATCAGTTTGAGTGGAGAAACCAGAAAGAGGCGGTAAATTAATCATAAAGAGTCTATTAATTCATCATGCATGGTCTGGTTGTGAGTGTTTTTAATCGTAAAAAACGTGATGCTTTCAATGGTCAGTTGAAAAATTGTGAGTTGAAGCAATTATTATTTTTGATAGTTTTTTTGTTATGATTGTCGGTCTTGGAGATCTCAAAAGTAGAGTGAATTCTATGCGTGAATTAATTGAAAGCGGCAAGATTAGCCTTAAAATGCTGCGTTATTTTTTGGTCGTAGCCCAAGAGTTGCATTTTGGCCGTGCAGCAAAAAAATTACGCCTATCACAGCCACCTTTAAGCGTCAAAATCCGAGAGCTTGAAGCTGCATTAGGTCTGACTTTGTTTGAACGTAATTCAAGAAATGTGTCATTAACCGCCAGTGGCAAATTATTAGCCAAAGAATGTGAGTTTTTACTTCAAACCATAGAAAACTCTTTGAGCAGCGTTCAATATCAGGCGGGCAGAGAAAAGAATAAGGTAAAGATTGGTGTGATCAGTTCAGCTCTCTGGGAAGGCTTTATCAATATTCTGAATGAATTCAAGTTAAGGTACCCGAGCTATACTTTTGACTTTATTGAAATATCGCCGAATTCGCAGCCTGAAGCGATAAAAAATAATAAAATTGATATCGGTATTTGCCGTTTTGCGGACATTCAAAATACTTACCCGCTGTCTACGTCATTGCTGGTCGCGGAGAATATGTGCCTTGCGGTTTCTGATACGCATCCGATGAGCACCAGGAAATTAGTTAACTTAAAAGAGCTTAAAGATGAAGCGTTTGTGGTTTTAAATCGAGAAAAATCCAAATCGACAGAGTTTATTTTAAAGCATTGTATGCAAGCTGATTTTCACGCAAATATCGTATATGAAGTGATTGAACCTCAAACACAGTTAGCTTTTGTTGCCTCTAATCAAGCCGTGGCGGTCGTACCTGAAAGTTATGCCAATATAAAATGGGCACATATTAAATTTATCAAAATTGCCGAATCTATTCCTGCCAGTTTATGCATTATTTATGATGAGCAAAACGAGCAGGAGACTGTTGATAAAATCCTAGAAGTTGCTAGGGGCTGTTGATCTTTAGTGTATCGCTACACTTCACTAGCAAGATGGCCTGATATCCTCATTGTGATTTTTGATACAAGATCCCGATCGGCGCGATGGCTTGTCCAAATAAGCGCCTTTTTTGTGCCAGAAAAAGCTCTGCGGTGGCGGTGGCATCCATCAATGCGTTGTGGGCAGGGTAGTCGGGTAGCTTATAGAAACGACGTAAAGCCGATAAGCGAAAATCATTTTGATAGCGATTGTTTAAAATGGTGGCTTGCTCAATTTTGAGGGTATCTAACCAAATTAATGGCAAGTCGATAAGGTTGTGAGACAGAAAGAATTGGCTTAGAAAACGGGTTTCTATGGTGGTGCCGTGGGCGATCACAAGGCTGCTTGGTAGGCTTTCAAAAAAATGCTGCATCGCTTGTTCAATTGAAATACCCATTTTCTGCTGCTCTGGCAAAATATGGTGCAACGAGCGAGCAATATTATCGGTTTCATTCTCTTTTGTGGCTGCGCTTGCTACCGGTTGGTTAACGATAAAATGTTGCGCCGTACTTAGCTTAATCACGCCTTTAATGATGTGTACCCAGCCGATACTAACGATATGATCGCTACTAGGATCAAGCCCAGAGGTTTCAAAGTCCACCACCGTAAACGACAGGTCTTTGCAGTCTTGTTTTGGATTTGGATAAGGCTGCACAAGCAAGCGCTGTAAGTATTGTGGCAGTGGCTGCTGCGAGTGCTCTTGTACTTGTTGTAAAAGTGTTTGACGGCGTTTTTCTAACCGCAGTAAAGGGTGACGGTTAGAGAATAAGTTCATCATGTTGCCAAGCTTACCTTTGCTGGTGAAACGAGACGGGTGTTTTTCAATTTGGTCTGGCACCTTAGCCTCCAAATTTCATTTTTATCAAATCTTGAAAGCTTGAAATAATTCGGAAAGCATCTTTTAAATGCTGACGCTCAAAACTGCCAAATAAGTCAGGTTGGAGTTGGTTATCAATGCCGCAATCCTTTTGTATTGCTTGCAACTGGTGTTGATAGCGCAATTGATTGACATAATGATAGGTTTCACTCAGATCTTGATAACTTGAATCATTTAGCACCTTAGTGTCGCGTAAAAAATCAATCCGTTCACTGGTATTGAGGAGGCTGGCTTGTTCACTTAGAGGAGCAGACTCAGCGAGCAAGTTTTGCTTCATTAAATAATAAATCCGAACTAGATCGACCACGCAACTGATGGCCGCTTTTTTGATGTTGAGGACTTTATTGTTATTGCCGTCTTTTTCGAGCACCAAATGTTGGAATATTCCCAATGGTGGGCGAGTTCTAAGCGCATTACGCACTAAGGCCACGGTTAATTGCATATTATTGGTGACAAGCTTATGACGACAATCATCGACTTGCTTAAATAAGGCGAGATCGCCATAAACAGGGCGTATTTCTAAAAACACATTCAAATTAAGCAATAACTCGTATTCAGGGTTAGTGCTCCATTTACGATAATATTCCTGCCAAATTTTTGCCTTTTGACACCATTGATGGGTCGCGGCCATAAAGCGGCCTGTGCATAGGGTGTAGCCTAATTCGGATAACGATTTACAAATGCTCATCGCAAAGTGATTGAAGTAGATCCGATCAGATGCGGTGGCGTTATCAGCCAGAATAATCGCATTGTCTTGGTCGGAGGCTAAATGTACCTCATTGCGGGCATGGGATCCGGCTACAATCCAAGTGAACGCGCAGGGTGGTTGGCCAAAGTTTTTTATGGCTAATTCGATTAAGCGATGGGTAAAGGCATCGTAGATCAAACTCAATACTTGCCCAATAATGGTTGGCGAGGAATTGCTCTCCATTATGCCTTCAAATGCGGCGTTACGTTGTTTGGATAAATCGATCAGCTCAACAATGGATTTTGCATGGCGGATCTTATCGAGTAAGAAAATAGACTGGACGCTGTTATTTTGTATGAGGTGCTGAGGGGTAATAAATCCAGTGACCTGTTTATTATGGTTTAAAACCGGTACATTTTGGATGTTGTGCTTCATCATTAATTGCACAGCCGCGATAACCAATTCATCCTCATACACGCTATAAAGTTGTTGCGACATGATTGAGCTTATCGGATCGCGAACATTTTTCGCTTCAGCAACCACACGCTTAGTCATGTCTTTATCGGTGATCATCCCGATCAGTGTTTTATTCTCATCGACCACAAAAGCACAGGATACGCCAATCACATTTCGCATTTGATGGGCAACGGCTTGAATGCTGTCACTGGGCGAGGCAATGGCAAGGCGGGTGCTGGCAATGTCGCTATTAGGGCGAAGATATTGTGCCTGAGAATAGTGGTGATTATTTTGCTTAATATTTTGGGCATGCAAACGTGTTTGTTGGTTAGATGCGAGTTGTGCCGCTATTCGAGGATGATCGGAGACGGCTTCAATTAAAGCATGATAATCAAATCGATAGAGTAAAGTATTTTCTAAGGCAAAAATAGAATAACCAAATTCAGAATCACTTTGCTGTAGGTTAAAGCCAAAGATATCTTCCACCCCAAGCTTGGCGCGTAGGCTACCGTCGAGATTGTTTTGTTGCACCACGCCGGTTCGAATAATGTATAGGTAAGGTTTGTGATCGCCTTGATCTAAAATCTCGTCACACCCTAATAATAAGATATCTGCGGTATGGGCAATATCATTAAGTGCATTTTGAGGTAGCTGACTGAAAGGCGAGATGTTTTGCAGAAAGAATACAATATTGGGCAACAATTCATTATTCATACAGGTTGCCTATCCTTATCTTATTTTCCCGATTTAAATTTTAGACTGTAAAAACAAAAGCTTAACAGGCTATTCATACTGATCGTTAATGCCGAGAATCTAGGAGTTAATGATTATTGGGTATTCCAAATCTAATCACAATCAGTATGAATAGCCCCATCAAAAGATGAGGCTAGAAGGTGTTTCTTGGTTAATTAATTACCAGGATACCAATTACCAGAAGACTGAGTACAGTACCGCAGTAATAATCATGATCACATAAGCGGCAACATTGAAGCTACGCTCGGTGGTAAACATGGAAGAATTTAATGCAATCGCTTTAGGGTCATCATCATAATCAGAAGAGCTCAAGCTAGTAAATGCAATCACTGCCATGGTAAATAGAAGCGTGTAAAGCATTTGGTCCATGAAAGGCATGTTCAGTGGCATGAATTTCAAGAACAAGGCGAATGGGATAGATAAAATCACACCGGTAACCGCGCCTTTGCTGTTGGTTTTCTTCCAGAATAGACCAAGTAGGAATACCGCCAAGATACCAGGACTAACAAGACCTGTGTATTCTTGAATGTATTGGAATGCTTGACCAAGGTTGCTTAGCATTGGCGCGACTAAACATGCAATAATAAGCGCTACGATAGCCGAGATACGGCCGACGTTAACCAGTTTATGATCGCTTGCTTTAGGACCAATGAACTCTTTGTAAATATCCATAGTAAAGATAGTTGCAGTTGAGTTCAGCATCGACGCTAATGAAGAAACAATTGCAGCAGCAAGTGCGGCAAACACGATACCTTTAAAGCCAACAGGTAGGAATTGAGTTAACCAAGGGTAGGCTTTATCCGCATGCGCTAAAGAAGGCATGTTCACCATTGCAGTATTACCCAGCTGTGACATTAGCTCTGGAGAAGAGGTGATCACGTAAGCCGCAATACCAGGAACCACTACTAGGAATGGCACGATCAATTTCAAGAACGCTGCAAACATAATCCCTTTTTGTGCTTCAGGAACCGATTTAGCCGCTAAAGTACGTTGAATGATGTATTGGTTGAAACCCCAGTAGTATAAGTTCGCCACCCAAAGACCACCGATAAGTACCGCGATACCTGGAAGGTTGACATATTGAGGGTTGCTTTGGTCCAAAATCATTTGGAAATGCTCAGGAGCCGCTTCTGCCATTTTAGACAAACCGCTAAACCAACCGTCTGCGCCACCAATAAAACCAACTGCTAAATAGGTGGTTAATAGGCCGCCGAGAACTAAGAAGAACACTTGGATAACATCGGTCCACACTACCGCAGACAAACCGCCATAAATAGAGTAAATCAACGCAAATAAAGCCAGACCAATAATAGAATACATTAGTGGAATGCCAAGAATAGTTTGTAGTGCCAAACCGCCTAAGTATAAAACTGAGGTTAAGTTAACAAACACGTACAATCCGATCCAGAATACCGCCAATATGGTTTTCAAATTTTTGTTAAAGCGTTTCTCAACAAATTCTGGAATGGTATAGATGCCCTTATCAATAAATACAGGGAGGAAGTATTTACCCACAATGATAAGGGTAATAGCTGCCATCCACTCATACGATGCAATCGCAAGGCCGATAGAAAAGCCAGAACCCGACATGCCAATAAACTGCTCAGCAGAAATGTTAGCTGCAATTAATGAAGAACCGACCGCCCACCAAGGCAGCGATTTACCTGCTAGGAAGTAATCTTCAGTACCTTTTTTAGTACCTTTTTTATCTCGGGAAACCCAAAGACCAACACCAATTATAATTGCCACATACAGCGCAAATACAACGATGTCGATAGTACCTAATCCATTTTCTACATGAGACATAGTATTGAACCTATCGTTTGTTGTGTGAATTTGGAAGAAGTGTAAACGTTTACAGGCTCAGGCGGGGTGATAAATGTCACAAAGTGTTACATTTGTGTTTATTTCAATAAAAACTCTAGGAATTAGTGGGCTATAACCGAGACACGCTTGACCAAGGTCGGTACAAACATTTGTGTTTCTGCTTGAGCCGGTTCTTTGTTGGCCAGCCTTAGTGCTAATGCGGCGGCTTTTTCTGCCATCATTTGAATAGGGTAGCGCACGGTGGTGAGTTTTGGATGCAAGTACTTTGCAATCAGGCCGTTATCAAAACCAATGATCGACATATCGGCTGGCGCTTCAATGTTATTTTCCTCAAGCACAGAAAGCGTTCCAGCGGCCATATAATCGTTATAGGTCGCAATGGCGGTCAAAGGTTGATTTTTTGCCAGTAAATTGAGCATAGCCATCTCGCCGCCTTGTTCATCTGGGCTGCCGTATTCAATATAGCTTTCACAGTCCGGCAGGTGATTATCTTTTAGAGCTTGTAAATAGCCGGCTTTGCGTTGATGGGTATCTTCGATGTCATGGTTTGAGCAGATATAACCGATATGTTGGTGGCCTTTTTTGATCAAGTATTCAGTGGCAAGGTAGGAACCACGATGATTATCGAGTGCAATACAGCGTTGGGCTATTTCAGGAATATGTCGATTGATTAACACCATGCCTGGAATTTCTTTGGCAAAGCCAATCAACTCGTCATTACTGAGCGCTTTAGAGTGGATCACCAAGGCTTCACAACGATGGTTGATCAACAGTTCAATCGCCTCACGTTCTTTTTGTGCGCTATGGTAGCCATTACCAATTAATAAATGTTTACCCTGCGCGGTGGCAACGGTATCAATCGCTTTTACCATAGAACCAAAAAACGGATCGGATACATCACCGACTAAAACGCCCATGGTTAATGTGGACTGGCTAACTAAAGCGCGCGCGGCAGCATTAGGACGATAGCCTAATTTTTTCATCGCAAGATTAACCGTTTCAATTGAAGCTTTACTTGCTTTCGGTGATTTATTGATCACGCGTGAAACGGTCGCGATGGAAACATTCGCTTCTTTTGCTACATCTTTAATGGTTGACATAGTGGTTTGTTCCAGAATTTTTTATGCCATTAAACGTTAATAATAGCGCGCTAGAGTGGATAACGTTTACACATTGTGATTTATTCAGCTTACACTAACGTTTTGTTATTGTATTTTCTAGTTTTTATTATCTCTTCGACCACAAGGCTAATCTCATGATGAGAAGTTCTCATGTTAACAACGGATTGAAACGTATTATTTTGACTGTTGCTGCTTTTTTACTGCCAGTGGCTTTGGTCAGTGCTAAGCAAAATATCCCGCATTCGGAGGGGGATGTGGTGTCAGTGTCTTTAGGGGATTTGCACCCAACCCAAGCTTTAATTGGTCGTGATCAAGTGTTGTATAAATTGGCTAACTATCAGAAAAAACCGAAGAACCTATTTGATGATGTGTGTGAAGCCAATGGCCAATATTCTGGTCTAATCGATCTGGACACCTTGATTGTGGATAATACGATAATCAATCGAGGTGAATATGAATACAAAACGTCAATATCGAACTTATACGAAAGAATTTAAAGAAGAGGCAATCGGCCTT
>NZ_JAAUWS010000031.1:0-29804 GCF_014694465.1 Vibrio sp. S11_S32
TGATTGAGCGTGTCAAACACTTTCTGCAATCTTTTTTCGTTAACCTTTTTGAGAAGGTTATGACCTCTGACTCGTTGCGGCCGTTAGGCTGTGTGCTCCGTGTCAGTGAGGTCGCATTATAGAGATCAACTCTATATTGGCAAGATCTTTTTTACACTTTTTTGTTTTTATTCCCACTTCGACGAAAAAAGGAGCACAACGCTCCTTTTTTGTTTGTTTTATCGGCAGTTTCATCGCGATTGGTTAGATAAAAGCGTAAGCATCGGCAAACATTCGTTCTTTGTTTGCCAATTTATGATCAACAAAACGATCTCTAGCTGCCCCAGCCATTTCAAAACGACCTGCAATATAAATATCAAAGTCGCTGAGTGAATCGAAATCTTGCTCAATTGCCTCTAATACATTGCCTTTCTTACCACCCCAATCTTGTTCATCTGCCTCTACTACCGGAATAAAGTGTACATTACTATGTTCTGTCGCTATTTTTTCAAGCTCGCGCATCGCATATAGCTGCTCACTATCTTTACCTCCCCAATATAAGTAAATCGGTTGTGGCAGTTGTTGACTGACGCAGTGATCTAAAATTGATCGGGTATAACTGAAACCCGTACCACCAGCGATCAATAATAATGAACGGTCGGAAGGCGATTGAAGATAAGCGCTGCCGTGCGGTGCATCTATTTCAATGGTTTGATTATTGGCATAAGCATGATTCATCGCTTCGACCACTTCTATAGCGTAAGCATTATGATCAGCAGCGCCAATATGTAATTCTAACTCACCATTATGGCGACATGGGCTACTTGCAATTGAAAATGGACGTTTATCTTTTTCGCCCATTACCACCATCAAATACTGCCCCGCTTTATAATCGACAGACGTTTGAGGCGCTAAAATAATTCGGTAAGTATTACGCGCTAATGGCTCTATTGTTTTTACGTTGCATTGTATAGTCATGGTTTCCTCATGGTCACTCATCTAAAATTAAGATCAAGTGACTCTTTGCATAAGCTAGGCACGGAAATATCCAACCTTGTTCTTGCTCTTTTTGTGTGAGCATAGGTTCAAGTTGATAATGAACATCTCCTTGTGATTTTTTACATAAGCACGTTGTACAAACACCAACCTTACAACGGCTTGGCATTTGTACGCCACATTGTAGTGCCGCTTCGAGAATAGTTTGACCTTCACTCACTTCAAACTGTTGCTGACTCGGCAGTAACGTGACTTTATAAGACATTTTATTTTTGCTGTGGGAAGATATTGAGTTCCTCCCAAATAGAGTCAATTTTATTCACAATGGAAGGATCTTTTTTAATTGGTGTTCCCCACTCTCTTTGGGTTTCACCCCACAATTTATTAGTGGCATCCATGACCATTTTAGAGTGACTTGAATCCGTCGTCTCTTCCTCTTCGAGTATTAGAGTATCTCGAGTCGGGTCCATGCGAGTGGTTACCGCCCAAATAATATCATTCCAGTCATGAATATTGACATCATCATCACATATCATCATAAACCTAACATCAATCGATGAGGCTAAATATTGCCACAGTTCCATTGCTAAGCGGCGACTGTGTCCCACTTCTTGTTTGCGGATACTCACTATCATCATTTGATGAGAAGTAGGAGCCGTTGGGAAATGCAGCTCGATGATCTCAGGAAAATGTTGATACAAAGAAGCCAGTTGTTCAGCATTTAACTTTGCCGAATCATGCAAAGTATTACTCTCATCGGTCGAGGCCAATTCTGCCGCCCATTTTTGAGTAACATCTAAACCCATTTTGGATCCAAGCCCCACGACTGGTGAAGCAAAATCTAATGAATCAATGGGGGTGTTATCAATCAATACCGTATCACGAACAGGATCCATGTGGGTGATCATAGCTTGAGTAATACTGCTCCAATCTCGAATATCAACATCTTGATCGCACACAATGACAAATTTGGTATACATAAACTGACGTAAAAAAGACCATACCCCCATCATCACGCGCTTGGCATGTCCAGGGTATTGTTTTTTCATGGTTACCACCGCCATACGATAGGAGCATCCTTCTGGTGGTAAATAAAAGTCTTCAATTTCTGGAAATTGTTTTTGCAAAATAGGCACAAATACTTCATTTAATGCCACCCCTAACACTGCAGGCTCATCGGGCGGGCGGCCAGTATAAGTGCTGTGATAAATGGCATCTTTTCGCATAGTTAAATGGGTAATGGTAAATACATGATGTTTTTCGACTTCATTAAAATAACCTGTGTGATCGCCGTAAGGACCTTCATCAGCAAACTCTTCTGGATCGATATAGCCTTCGAGTACGATTTCAGCGCTGGCGGGAACATCCAGATCATTACTAATAGATTTAACCACTTCGGTTTTACTGCCTCGCAATAACCCCGCAAAAGCGTATTCGGATAGCGTATCTGGGATCGGCGTGACTGCGCCTAAAATTGTAGCTGGGTCGGCGCCAAAAGCCACTGATACTGGGAAAGGTTCACCTGGGTGAGTTTCCATCCAATCTTTCATATCCAATGCGCCACCACGATGCGCTAACCAACGCATGATGATTTTATTCTTAGCGATTTTTTGCTGACGATAAATACCAAGATTTTGACGTTTTTTATTCGGACCTTTCGTTACCGTTAACCCCCAAGTTAGCAATGGCGCCACATCACCTGGCCAGCAACTCATGATCGGAAGCTTATCCAGATCAATCTCATCCCCTTGCAAAATAATATCCTGGCAAGCAGCACGACGAAGCCGCTTAGCTGGCATATTCAATACTTGCTTAAACACCGGCAATTTATTGATGGCATCTTTGAACCCTTTTGGAGGCTCAGGCTCTTTAAGGTAGGCCAATAACTTTCCAACTTCGCGCAGTTCTTTGACTTCATTGCGCCCCATCCCCATTGCAACCCGCTCTGCCGTACCAAATAAGTTGGTCAACACTGGCATATCGTAACCGATCGGGTTTTCAAACAATAAAGCCGGCCCACCAGCACGTAAAGTACGATCGCTGATCTCTGTCATTTCATAATCAGGGTCAACAGGGTGTGTAATGCGCTTCAGTAGCCCTTTGCTTTCAAGCTGGACAATAAAATCTCGTAAATCCTTTATACTCATACTACTTCTACTGACTATTTAAATTTGCTGACATTATATACCCAAGTCACCTCAAGATGCAGTTTCTTGCTATATACCCAAGTCACTTCAATTAAAATCATTTCAACCGTTATCCATCACTAGGGGGAGACGGTTTGTGTCATCGGAATTAAGCCGCTATTGATTAACTGCTGCACCCAATCTGCATGACCTGCACTCACCAGTAGTTCCTGCATCCAATCTTGATCTTCGACTTGGTTTAGTTGTGCCACAAAAAACTGCTCTAATGTCATTGGCATAGGTTTAATCTTGACTAAAGCGCGCATTGCGGTCGATTTTAAGGCTGGGTTGTCGGTCGCTAAGATCAGTTGTTGGGTCGAGAATGTATCCCCAACCTTGGCTAATCGTTGCACTTCTTTTTCGGCATCAGTATTACTCTTCATCCTCCAGAGCAAATGATACATACGTGGATCTTGCGAAGCTTGCGCCATTTTAGCCATCACCGCGGAAGACGGCAGCCATTGTACAACCTTGGCACCAGCAATTTGTTCGACTAAATAAGATAACGCTTGTGGCGATAAACTATCAATCGCTGAAATAAGCAGTGACTCACGTTGAGCAACTTGTGCCGATGAGCCTTGCAACCATTGATCTAGTGGAAGGTTATTGTCTTCTGCCGCCAGAATAAAGTCGAAATTGGATTGAGTATGGGTGCGTTGTTGCATCAGACGTGTTGCGATAATTGAAGCATTAAAAGCAGGAATGGTAGTTTGATAGCCATCTCCAGTTTCTTCAATATTGTAGATTGCAGTATGTTGCGTTTGAGCTTGAACAAATGTTGCGGTCTTAATCCCTAAGACAACCTGATTTTGTTCTAATTTTTTTAACAATAGAAAACGGGCTATCTCTTGATTGGGCATCGAGAGAGTATTCAGTTGGCTGTTCAGTGATTGAGCATCATCACTCATCGCAAGCGCGTATAAGTTAGTAACGATCTCATGCAACTGAGGTTGCTGTAACCATTGCTGAGACTCTTCTCGTGAGATAGATACAGCGTTCGCAAATGGACTGCCTACTCCGATCAAACAACAAAGAATCAATGCATACCATCCTTGGCGCATAAGCTATCTTCCTTTGATAATTATCTTGACGTTACTTGGATATATACTTCTATACAATAAAAATCACCGCTCAATGTGAGCGGTGATTAAAAGTAGAGTTAACCCTTTGAACAAATACCAATCTAAGCGATTATCTAGCCAGATATACGATTGGTAAAATCATCATTACTGACGGCGCATCGCATCAAAGAACTCATTATTGGTCTTGGTCATGGCAAGCTTATCAATCAGGAATTCCATCGCATCGGTTTCACTCATTGGGTGAACAATCTTACGTAGGATCCACATTTTCTGTAGCTCATCACCTTTGGTCAGCAACTCTTCACGACGAGTACCTGAACGGTTGAAATCAATCGCAGGGAAAACACGTTTTTCCGCAATCTTACGGTTAAGGTGCAATTCCATGTTACCGGTACCTTTAAACTCTTCGTAGATAACTTCATCCATTTTAGAGCCCGTATCAACCAATGCAGTTGCGATGATGGTTAAACTACCACCTTCTTCAACATTACGTGCTGCACCAAAGAAACGCTTTGGACGGTGCAAGGCATTCGCATCAACACCACCCGTTAAAATCTTACCTGATGATGGGATCACGGTGTTATAAGCACGAGCTAAACGAGTGATCGAATCGAGTAAAATGACCACATCTTTTTTATGCTCAACCAAACGCTTGGCTTTTTCAATTACCATTTCAGCCACTTGTACGTGGCGAGACGCTGGCTCATCAAAAGTAGAAGCAATCACTTCACCTTTTACCAAGCGTTGCATTTCGGTTACTTCTTCAGGACGCTCATCAATCAGCAATACCATCAACTCACACTCAGGGTGGTTGTGGGCAATACTTTGGGCAATGTTTTGTAGCAACATGGTTTTACCCGCTTTCGGCGGAGCAACAATCAGACCACGTTGACCTTTCCCAATAGGTGAAGCCAAATCAAGAACACGTGCTGTAATATCTTCGGTTGAACCATTACCACGCTCCATCACCATACGTTCGTTGGCATGCAAAGGGGTTAAGTTTTCGAAAAGAATTTTATTACGAGCATTATCAGGACGGTCAAAGTTAACCTTATTGACTTTAAGCAGAGCAAAATAACGCTCGCCATCTTTTGGTGGACGAATTTTTCCGGCTACCGAGTCACCTGTGCGTAAATTAAAACGACGAATTTGGCTAGGTGATACATAAATATCATCTGGGCCGGCAAGGTAAGAACAATCTGCCGAGCGTAAGAAGCCAAAGCCATCTTGAAGAATTTCTAAAACCCCATCGCCAAATATATCTTCACCACCTTTAGCCTGAGCTTTTAGGATAGAAAAAATAATGTCTTGTTTGCGTAAACGGGCTAAGTTTTCTAGACCTAGACTCTCTCCAAGCGCAACAAGTTCGGAAACAGGGCGATTTTTAAGTTCAGTCAGGTTCATTGTGGTGGATGCTTGTTTTGTCAAAATAGGATTCTGTATTGGTGGTTTATAAGATAGGTATGACCTTAAGGATCGGCCATGAAATGAAAAGCTGTATATTTAACGTCCGATAAATTATCACTAAACTTAAGACTAGTCTAGCTTTTAAAAAATACAAAACCGCAAATAACATCATTATCTGCGGTTAGGTATTAATTAATCATATAAAAATTAATTATAGGTTGGCATCTAAAAACTCTTTTAATTGAGTTTTTGATAACGCGCCAACTTTGGTTGCAGCAACACTACCGTCTTTAAAGAGCAGCAATGTTGGAATACCACGAATACCAAATTTTGGTGGCGTTCCTGCATTTTGATCGATGTTTAACTTACCAATCGTCAACTTGCCTTCATATTCATCGGCAATTTCATCAAGAATTGGGGCAATCATTTTACAAGGACCACACCATTCTGCCCAGAAATCGACTAGAACTGGACCAGCAGCTTTGATTACATCGTTCTCGAAACCTTCGTCAGAAAGCTGCATAATCTTGTCACTCATCTTGCACTCCAATGTCTACTTTTATGAGCTGGTTGGATGATAACCAGCAATTAGATTCCCTATTGGAATGGATTTACTTTCGTATTGCAAGCTTAAGCTGATATTCTATAGCTATGAAGAAGACACATATCACAGAGCAAAAATTCGCCGACTTGGATTTATTACCCCAAGTCATTGAAGGATTGGATAAAAAAGGGTTTGAGTTTTGTACCCCTATCCAAGCCTTGGCGTTGCCGGTACTGCTCACCGGCCAAGACATTGCAGGCCAAGCCCAAACGGGTACAGGTAAAACACTCGCGTTTCTTACTGCTACTTTTAATCACCTACTCACAACTGAAGCTCCAGAAGGCCGTGCTAAAACCAGCCCTCGCGCTATCATTATGGCTCCGACTCGCGAACTTGCGATCCAGATCTACAATGATGCTGAAGGTCTGATTGGCACGACAGGTCTAAAAGCGGGTTTAGCTTACGGTGGCGAAAGCTATGATAAGCAATTAACTAAGCTGCAAGACGGTGTGGATATTTTAATCGGGACTTGTGGTCGTATTATCGACTTCTACAAACAGAAAGTCTTCGATTTAAATAGCATTCAAGCGGTGGTATTAGATGAAGCCGATCGCATGTTCGATCTTGGCTTTATTAAAGATATCCGTTTCTTATTCCGCCGCATGCCTGAGCCGAAAGACCGTCTTAACATGCTGTTTTCTGCCACGCTGTCTTACCGCGTACAAGAATTAGCCTTTGAGCACATGCACAATCCTGAGCATGTTGTGGTTGAAGATGAAACAAAAACTGGGGTTAACATTAAGGAAGAGTTGTTCTACCCATCCAATGAACACAAAATGGCGTTACTTCAAACATTAATTGAAGAAGAATGGCCAGAGCGTGCGATCATTTTTGCGAACACTAAATACAAATGTGAATCAGTTTGGGGTCACCTCGCAGCTGATGGACATCGTGTTGGATTGTTAACTGGTGATGTACCACAGAAAAAACGTGAGCGTATCTTAGATGAATTTACGCGTGGTGATGTGGATTTCTTAGTTGCCACCGATGTGGCGGCGCGTGGATTACACATTCCTGCAGTAACTCATGTCTTTAACTTTGATCTGCCTGATGATGCTGAAGATTACGTACACCGAATTGGTCGTACTGGTCGCGCTGGTGCAAGTGGTTCATCCATTAGTTTTGCCTGTGAAGATTACGCCATTAATCTGCCTGCGATTGAAGAGTACATTGAGCACTCGATCCCAATGTCAGAATATGATGCCGATGCTTTATTGACAGAATTACCAACCGCATTACGCTTGCAACGTCGCCCACAAACAAATCGTCGTACCAATACCGGCGGCGCTCGTGGTTCGAATCGTAATAATGGTGCACGTAACAATAATCGTCGTCCACCACGCCAACCACGTAGTTAATCAGTTAGGTAGTAATAGATAAGCTACCGCAAAAAGGTGTGATTGATTTATGAGTACAGCAGTTTCATCACCACTTTACGCCGCTATCGATCTTGGTTCGAATAGTTTTCACATGTTAGTGGTCCGTCATATCGACGGTAGCGTGCAAACGATGGCAAAAATTAAGCGTAAAGTGCGTCTGGCTAATGGGTTAGATAAAAATAATCAACTAAGCCAAGAAGCGATGCAACGCGGATGGGACTGCTTGAACTTATTTTCTGAGCGCCTACAAGATATACCAGCCGAAAACATTCGCATTGTTGGCACGGCAGCATTACGCTCTGCTACCAACGTGGATGTTTTTCTGCGTCAGGCCAATCAAATACTTGGTCATAACATTGAGATTATTTCAGGCCAAGAAGAAGCTGCGACCATTTATAAAGGTGTCGCCCATACTTCTGGCGGTCTAGGTCGTCGCTTGGTGGTTGATATTGGCGGAGCCAGTACCGAACTCATCATAGGCAAAGAATTTAAAACCCAAGCATTAATCAGCCTATCGATGGGCTGTGTCACTTGGCTCGATCATTATTTCCATGATCGCCAATTAACCCAACATAATTTCGATAATGCGATTAACGCTGCAAAAGCCACTCTACAACCTATTTTAGCCAAATACACTCAACTCGGTTGGGATGTATGCGTCGGTGCCAGTGGTACCGTACAAGCTCTACAAGAGATCATGCTCGCACAGGGCATGGATGAAGTGATCACCCTTCCTAAGCTTAAGCGCTTACAAAAACAGGCGATGGCTGCGTCGCATTTAGAAGAATTAGATATTGAAGGTTTAACCTTAGAGCGAGCCTTAGTGTTCCCAAGTGGGCTTTCTATTCTAATCGCTATTTTTGAAAGTTTAAAGATCGAATCAATGACCTTAGCCGGTGGCGCACTGCGTGAAGGTTTAGTGTATGAAATGATCAGTGAAATGCGACACTCCGATATTCGTCAACGTACCATTGATAGCGTTCAAAAACGTTATCAAGTCGATATCCATTATGCGAATCAAGTGGCAAAAACTGCTTTACAATTACTCGCGCAGTGCCAGCCTAATCAAGCTCACGCAGCCCAAAGGCAAGATCCTCTGCTCTGGATTAGTGAAGCTCAAGCGCCATTTTTACTGCAATCAGCGGCAGAGTTACATGAAATTGGTTTAAGTATCGATTTTAAAAAAGGCGGCGAGCATGGTGCCTATCTTATTCAACATTTAGATCTACCCGGCTTTACTCGCGCGCAAAAGCATTTACTGGCAGAGTGGATCCGTCGTTACCGCGAACAGCTCACCTCATTGCCGGAGCAACACGCCCTTTCGAACCAAAGCAGTAAGCGACTATTAAGGATATTACGCCTTGCGGTATTGCTCACTCATCGGCGTGATGTTGATTTACAACCTTTAGTAACACTCAGCGCCAATGGTGACGCGATGACCCTCTCTATCTCACAGGCTTGGCTTGAGGTTAATCCACTCACTTATGCCGAGCTTGAGTTAGAAGCCAATCGTCAAACCGATATTGGTTGGCCGTTAATTATCGATTTGATTTAATCTAGGTTATTTTCAATAAAAAATGGAGCCTAACTGGCTCCATTTTTATATCAATTCCATAAATTTAATGATCAAGCGAAATTAAATACGCAGAACATTTCTATTCATGAACCGGCGCATCCGCACTAATATTATCTTGCGCTAACCACTCAGCCACATCTTTGGCAAAATACGTCAAAATACCATCAGCACCGGCGCGCTTAAAGCAAAGCAAGGATTCTAATACCGTTTCTTTCTCTTTCAACCATCCGTTTTGAATCGCAGCTTTATGCATCGCATATTCACCCGATACTTGGTATGCAAAAGTCGGTACTTGTAGTTCAGTTTTAACTCGGCGCACAATATCCAAATACGGCATACCGGGTTTCACCATCACCATATCCGCACCTTCATTGATATCCATCGCCACTTCATGGATCGCTTCATCGCTATTGGCCGGATCCATTTGGTAGTTTTTCTTATTACCACCTTTTAAATTACTGCTCGAACCGACCGCATCACGGAAAGGACCATAATAATTAGACGCATACTTGGCCGAGTAAGCCATGATTTGAGTATGAATATGCCCTGCTTTTTCTAACGCTTCACGGATTTTCCCTATGCGGCCATCCATCATATCTGACGGGGCCACCACATCAGCACCAGCCGCCGCATGTGATAAAGCCTGCTTGACTAAGACTTCGGTCGTTTCATCATTTTGCACATAACCATCAGCATCGATAATACCGTCTTGACCATGGGTGGTATAAGGGTCTAGCGCCACATCGGTGATCACGCCTAGTTCTGGCACATGCTCTTTTAATGCTTTTACTGCACGTTGTACTAAACCTTCAGGATTGTAGGCTTCAGCGGCACATAAAGACTTTACATCTTGGCTCACCACAGGGAAAAGCGCGATCGCAGGTACGCCAAGCTTGGCTAAATAGTCTGCTTCTTCTAATAACAGATCAATTGAGAGACGATCGACACCTGGCATCGACTCGACGGCTTCACGACGGTTTTTCCCCATTAAGACAAACATCG
Source organism: Vibrio sp. S11_S32 (assembly GCF_014694465.1). NCBI lineage: Bacteria > Pseudomonadati > Pseudomonadota > Gammaproteobacteria > Vibrionales > Vibrionaceae > Vibrio > Vibrio sp. S11_S32. The sequence goes on from NZ_JAAUWS010000031.1 coordinate 10,212, forward strand.
GGTAAATCAAGTCGTCCACACTGACTTTATTTTCCGCCACCAAACGGCGACTAAAATCATGCTTACGAATACGGCGTAGACGACGACCTGGAAATTGACCTTGAATAGATACAGACACCCTAACTCTCCTTAATGATCCTAAGCGAGAAACTAACTCATGCTCGCTTTTAATGTATGGCGTTATCATATCACTCTCGACTAAGCTTGAAACCTGCTATTGAAGTGACGACCTCTCAAGTTACCAACTAAATGAAGTCTAATCGATGTGACGATTATCTCACGGTCGTTTATACTGCACAGACCACATCTTTACTGAGTTGATTATGATTGATAGCCACGCCCATATTTACGCGACTGAATTTGATGATGACCGCGACCAAGTGGTACAACGTGCTCTTGCGGTTGGAATTAACAAGATTTTATTGCCAAATATCGATCTCGATTCGATTGCACCTATGCTCGCCACTCAAGCGCGTTATCCCGATATCTGTCACTCAATGATGGGACTGCACCCTTGTTATGTGAACGACAATATCGAGCAAGACTTAGCGGTGATCCGTCAATGGTTTAACCAGCATCAATTTATTGCCGTTGGTGAGATTGGGATTGATCTCTATTGGGATAAAACCTACCAGCAACAACAAGAATTGGCTTTTCGCACTCAATTACAATGGGCCAAAGAGCTTAACTTGTCGGTGGTGATCCACACTCGCGATTCAATTGATCAAACTTTAGAGATACTACAGCAAGAACAGGATGGCTCTCTGCGCGGCGTTTTTCATTGTTTCGGCGGAACCATTGAACAAGCCAATGCAATTAACCAACAGGGCTTTCATTTAGGCTTAGGCGGTGTATCGACCTTTAAGAACGGCGGCATGGATAAGGTTATTCCTCATCTGGATTTAGATTTTGTTATTTTAGAAACCGACTGCCCTTACCTCGCCCCAACGCCACATCGCGGCAAACGTAATGAGCCTTCGTTTATGGCATTAGTTGCTCAGCGTATTGCCGATTTACGTGAGATCTCCGTCGAGCAAGTGTCAACCATCACCCGCCTTAACACTCAGCAGTTATTTAATCTCAAATAAAGCCAACTCGACTATTTTCATTCTCGGCTAAAGCTAAATTGTCGGCAATAAAAAACGCGATACTTTTGAAGTATCGCGTTTTTTATTAATACTATATCGGAAACAACGACTCGATTTAGTCCGCTTTCGCTGATGTCTCTTGGTCTTCGTCATCTTCGGTCTCATCGTCATCCTCACTCGGGCGAGTATAGAAACGAGAGAAGAACAAACCGATCTCAAACAGAATACACATAGGCACTGCCAGTAAGGTTTGCGAGACCATGTCAGGAGGAGTGAGCAACATTCCAACCACAAAAGCGATAACCACCACATAAGGGCGCTTTTCAGATAAGGTTTTAGCATCGGTCGCGCCGGTCCAGCATAATAGAATAATGGCCACCGGTACTTCAAACGCGATCCCGAACGCCATAAACAGTGATAATACAAAGTCTAGATAACTGGATATGTCAGTAGCAAATTCAACCCCTCCAAGCGTTATCGCAGTGAAGAAAGAGAAAATCAGCGGGAATACCACATAATAAGCAAATGCCACACCACAATAAAATAGCAATGAACTTGAAAATAACAATGGTGCAATTAAGCGACGTTCATGCTTATACAAACCAGGCGCAACAAAAGCCCAGATTTGATACAACACAAAAGGTACGGCAATAAAGACCGCTACCGTCAGTGTCAATTTTAATGGCGTAAAGAAAGGCGAAGCCACATCCGTTGCAATCATGCTGCCACCTGCTGGTAGGCGACTGATCAAAGGTGCGGAAACAAATTCATAGATTTGACTAGAAAACCAAACGATCGCAATAAAGATAATTAGGATAGAAGCGAGCGCTTTTAAAATTCTATTTCGAAGCTCAAGAAGATGAGTGATCAGCGGTTGAGCTTGTTGTTCTGTGGACATGTAAAACCTCAATAATGGGACGCCTAGCTCATACGGAGTCTAGGCGACATTGAAAGACTATTTCTATGGCGTTTTATTCACATCAGCTTTACTCGCCTCTGCTTTCCCTACGTCGATAGTTTTGCTTTCCGTTGCTGTCTCATTTATGGCCTTATTCACATCCGGTGATGCGACATCATCTGCCTTGGTCATTGGTTGAGTTTCTTCATTCTTATCTTTCGCATAAGGCCGTTGCACGTCTTGTGCGGCCTGTTTTAATGCCTCAATTGAGGATTGCAGCTCTGGTGATAAATCTTTCATCCCCATATTTTCTGCTTTGCGAAGATTGTCTTGTAACTCTTGAATTTTAAGTTCTTGTGATAGCTCATCTTTAACGCTGTTCGCCATGTTTTTCGCAGTGCTAATAAACTTAGTCACACTGCGAATCGCATGCGGCAAACGCTCAGGTCCGAGCACCACTAAGGCGACAACCGATATTAATACCAGCTCCCAAAAACCGATATCAAACACCAGTTAGCCCTGCTCTTTTTCTTTTTTTGCATCCGTTTGTACCGATGCATCAGTTTTTTCTTGGTTAATTGATTTAGGATCAAAATCGGCATCATTGTCATTCGACTTTGCTGCTGGTTGATTTTCTTCTTCACTCATGGCCTTTTTGAAGCCCTTAACCGCTGAACCTAAATCACCACCAATGCCTCGTAGTTTCTTAGTACCAAATAAAAGTACTACGATCACTGCAATGATTAAAAGTTGCCAAATACTGATTCCGCCCATCTTATTTACCTCGGGTCTGATATTAAAAAAGAAGCACATGATACTGCGCTTGGTTTACATTTTAGTGACGATACGCTTTCCAGCTCGCAAGCCAAAAAAGAACGCCGATAACACCACCAGCCATCGACAAATCAGAATGCCAGTGGTTGGTGCTCAATTGTAATATGGCAGAGCATACGACTAATGTGGCTCCAATGCCAAATAAAAACTTACCTTTGGCTTGTTTGCGTTTATTTAACGCGTAGCTGTCATAGAGATGCGCGACCTTTTGATCCATATCACGACTGCGCTTTAATGTTTCGTATAGGAGTTCTGGCAATTCTGGCAATTTTTCAGCCCATAATGGCGCCTTCTCTTTAACCGCATTGAGCAGTGCTTTAGGCCCAACTTGTTCAAGCATCCATTTTTCAAGAAACGGCTTTGCGGTTTCCCATAAATCCAACTGCGGATAAAGTTGTCGTCCTAGCCCTTCTACGTATAACAAGGTTTTTTGCAATAAAACTAATTGTGGCTGAACTTCCATATTAAACCGGCGTGCGGTATTAAAGAGGTTTAGCAACACATGACCAAATGATATTTCACATAATGGCTTGGCAAAAATAGGCTCACAAACCGTCCTAATCGCGGATTCAAAATCCACGACATTGGTATCGATTGGAACCCATCCCGAATCAACATGTAATTCGGCCACTCGGCGATAATCACGATTAAAGAAAGCTAAAAAGTTTTCCGCTAAATAGCGCTTATCTTCATTATTTAAAGTACCGACAATTCCGCAATCAAGTCCAATCCATAATGGATTTTCCGGTGTTTCATGTGAAACAAAAACATTACCCGGGTGCATATCGGCATGGAAAAAGCTGTCACGAAATACTTGAGTAAAAAAGACAGTGACGCCCTTTTCCGCCAATAGTTTCATATTGGTGCCATTGGTTTGCAAGGTTGCAATATCGGAGACCTGCACGCCATAAATACGCTCAGACACCATTAGGTGCTCACTGCTGAAGTCCATAAGAACATCAGGAACGTATAAATCTTCACTATTTAAGAAGTTACGTCTTAATTGTAGTGCATTAGCCGCTTCGCAACGCAGATCAAGCTCATGAACCAAAGTACTTTCATATTCTTTTATCACTTCAACGGGCTTCAAACGGCGTGCATCGGGCATAAATTTGGCAATAATATGTGCCATGCGATACATCAATTTTAGGTCCGCTTCGATCACAGGACGAATATCAGGACGGATCACCTTAAGTACAATTTCTTGTCCTGTGGCTTTGACTGTCGCGGTATGAACCTGAGCAATGGAAGCAGAAGCAAGCGGATTGATATCAAAATCATCAAACCATTGTTCGACTGGGCCACCCAGTGACTGTTCAATTTGTTGTTTAGCTAACCGCCCATCAAACGGGCTAACCTGATCTTGCAATAACGCTAAAGGGTCGGCGATATGGTCGGGGAACAAATCGCGACGTGTTGACATCATTTGACCAAACTTAATCCACACTGGCCCTAATTCTTGCAATGCCAAACGCAGACGATCACCTAATAGCTTATCTTGATGCTTCGGACGTAACCAAAATAACATCTTTCTAAACAAACGTGGGTATTTAGTCAGGTGGTGATCTGGCAATAACTCGTCAAGGCCATATTCGAGTTGAATCTTAGTAATTCGATACAGACGACGAATTTCATTTAAGGTCATGTTTTCTCTATCCACTGATTCATTTTTTGTTCAAGACGAGCCACACAACTGGTCACGTCATCAACTTGGTCACAAAAGTAAGCCACTTCTAAACCATTTGGGGCAAGTTTCCACTCTTCGGTTATTACTGTAGCCAAGCGTTGTTGTTGCAGTTGCGCTTCATTACGTAACCATTGCGCGGGTTGTTTAATACCTTGAATCACAGTATGCGCGATAACATCACCGGTTATTCGTGACATCCATTCTTCAATATCCGGTTTAATATCAGTGATAAGTTGCGAAAATTTCTGAGCCAGTTGAATATCACCTTCAAGCACTAATTGATCTTGTTTAATTAATTGAGTAATTCGAGATTGATCTTTCAGCTTTGGTAAAGTGCTTAGTTTTAGGCTCAAATAGCAATCGGGTTGCCCTTCATACTGGCTTAAAATATCAACTTGATGACTAAAGACAAAAATCAAGTTGCGGTCTAAATCTTGTAAATGTATATGAATAACTTTGCCTTTCAGCCTAGCCACTTGTTGCACAAATTGGACATCATCTTGAATCAGTCGATTAAGAGCCGTTTCAATAACACCTGTCACTAAAGGTTCAAATGGCATAATTACCCCTTAAAATTTATAACCACGGTGCAGCGCAACAATACCACCAGTTAGATTGAAATAGCTGGTTTGCTCAAAACCGGCCTCATCCATCATACCTTTCAATGTGTCTTGATCTGGGTGCATGCGGATAGACTCAGCTAAGTAACGATAGCTATCGGCATCATTGGCAATCACTTGACCTATCTTCGGTAACAGATGGAAAGAATAAGCATCATACACTTTCGACAATGCCTGCATTTGGGGCTTTGAAAACTCCAACACCAACAAACGACCACCAGGTTTTAATACTCGGAACATTGAGCGCAGAGCTTTATCTTTATCGGTTACATTACGTAAGCCGAAAGCGATAGTAATACAATCAAAATGATCATCTGGAAATGGCAGTTCTTCAGCATTAGCTTGTACATAATGCACGTTACCCACTACTCCAAGGTCGCGTAATTTATCACGCCCCACATTGAGCATAGAGTTATTGATATCAGCTAAAATAACATGCCCGGTATCGCCGACAATACGAGAGAACTTAGCCGTCAAATCACCCGTTCCACCGGCCAAATCGAGAACTTTATGCCCAGGGCGAACACCACTGCAATCAATAGTAAAGCGCTTCCATAAACGGTGAATACCAACCGACATTAAATCATTCATAATGTCGTACTTTGCCGCTACAGAGTGAAACACTTCCGCGACTTTCTCTACTTTTTTGTCTTTTGCCACAGTCGTGAAGCCAAAGTGAGTCGTATCATCTTGAGTCGTTAAATTATCTGATTGCACTTGCTTATCCATCGTGATTATGTCGATTAGTTAATTTCAGCTCGAATCTGGGCCAATAAAGAAGCGGTTAGTTTACTTTATCCTCTAGCACTTGTCTGTCATTGTGAAAGTCATTTTGCGCAATTTCTGCTAAATTAGGCGCAATCTCTTTTTTCACTTCTACCCCTAAACTTCTAAAACCTTCAGCTTGGCGAATAAGATTGCCCTTTCCTAACGATAATTTGTTCATTGCGCCTTGATAACTCGATTCTGCACGACTCAACGCACTACCAACCGCTTGCATGTCGTCAACAAATAAGCGCATTTTGTCGTAGAGTTTACTGGCGCGTTCTGCAATTAATTTTGCATTCTGATTTTGTCGTTCATTACGCCACAAATTACTGATGGTACGTAACGCGACTAACAATGTGGTTGGACTCACTAAAATAATATTCTGCTCCATCGCATCACGAACCAAACTTGGATCCGCTTCCATTGCTAACTGAAACGCCGGCTCAATCGGGATAAACATCAACACATAATCGAGCGATGTGATCCCTTGCAGTTGATGGTAATCTTTTTGGCTGAGTAATTTAATATGACTGCGCATGGCAAGAAGATGGGCATTAATGGCTTTGGATTTCTCGGTATCGGTTTCGCCATTAAAATAACGCTCAAAAGCGACTAAAGTCATTTTGGAATCAATCACTACTTGCTTGTTTTCCGGTAAGTTAACAATGACATCTGGCTGATAACGCTTACCGCTTTCATGATTCAAACTGACTTGAGTAAGGTATTCATGCCCTTCTCGCAAACCGGAGTCTTTTAGTACTTTAGCGAGAACCACTTCGCCCCAATTACCTTGCTGTTTATTATCGCCTTTTAGCGCTTGGGTTAAGTTAACCGCATCTTGCGCCATTTGTTGATTCAGTTTTTGTAAGTGACGAATTTCATGCACTAAGGTGTGACGTTCTTTAGCTTCTTGATTAAAGCTAGTATCTACTTGTTGCTTGAATCCAGTTAACTGCTCTTTTAGTGGCGACAGTAAGCCCTCTAAGCTTAATTTGTTTTGTTCATCGACACTTTTTACTTTGCTTTCAAACAATTGATTAGCTAGGCTTTCAAATTCAACTTTAAGCCTTTGTTCGGCTTTTTCTAATATCTGAAGTTTCTCTTGCGCTGCTTTTTGCGATTCATAGTGACGCACTTCGAGCTCTCGGTTGGCCGCTTTATAGTCACTAAGTTGAGATTGCAATTGCTCAATATATTGCTTGCTCTGCTGCATCTCTTGTTGTAAAACCTGATAATGATCAAGTCGTTCATTGGCCGCCATTAATTGACCATGCGCCTGACGCGCCTCAAACTCAGACTTATCGCGCGCGACATCTAATTGCTCCAACTCTTTTTGATGCTCACCATTAAGATGTTGAAGCTGTTGAATGCTTTGTTGCAGTAAATTGATTTCGCCATTGTGATTTTGCTGTGCTTGAGTGAGTTTATTTTTGTGATCGTATCGGAGCCATGCGATTAGCAAAATAGACAGAATCGTGATACCTATTAAGCAAAGGTAAAGCAAATCGCTTTCATTAGTGAACGGGGGCATATAAATCCTTATGACATGTAATGTAGCAATCGTGGTGACTCTCTCGTCAACAACGTTATCAATAAATAGATAACTTTGTTGATGGCTATGACTAAGTATAAATCATATTAGATACTGTATAAATGTCCAGTCTATTCTTGGGCGCAATGAAGTTGCTGTACAGACAACAAAGCAACGGATCAAGTAAGACGGATAGGTAGGGATTTAGCAGTTAAAATGGAAATAATTATGCCTTCTACAAACAATGAACGCACTGCCGTGGTGCTTGGGTTAAGCGCGGTATTACTATGGTCAACCGTTGCCACCGCTTTCAAACTAACTTTGGCACAATTTAGTCCAATTCAAATGCTATTGGTTGCCAGTATCGTTTCCGCCTTCACCTTATTACTGATTTGTGGCTATCAAGGCAAGTTAAACCAAATCGTTCCAATTTTTAAAGCCAATCCTAAATTCTTCCTTCTATTAGGATTAATTAATCCCTTTGGCTATTATTTGATTTTATTTAAAGCCTATGAACTACTACCCGCCTCACAGGCTCAGCCTTTAAACTACAGTTGGGCGATCACTTTAACCTTAATGGCGGCGATATTTTTAGGTCAAAAAATTCGCCGTCAAGATTGGGTCGCTTGTGGTTTAGGTTACTTTGGGGTGTTAATCATTGCCACCAAAGGTGACTTATTAGGCTTGCACTTTGAGAGTCCACTAGGGGTAATACTGGCGTTATTATCGACTTTGTTATGGGCATCTTATTGGATCTTAAATACTAAAAATAAATCCGACCCTATCATCGTGGTGCTACTTGGCTTTTTGATCTCCCTGCCTTTTTCATTATTTGCCGCTTGGCATGAGGGGCATGCATGGTCTCACATCAATTGGCAAGGATGGTTGGCGGTTTCTTATGTTGGATTATTTGAAATGGGGATCACGTTTGTGCTGTGGTTGAGCGCATTAAAGCTCACTCAGAATACCGCTCGGCTCAGTAATTTTATATTTCTATCACCATTTATTTCATTATTATTACTATCTCAAATTATAGGCGAGACAATTTACCCATCGACGATAATTGGCTTGGTGTTTATTTTGATTGGGTTAATGATCCAGCAAATAAAATTCAAGCGACATCGTTCAACATCGACGACTCGCTCAGGGTAAAATAAGTTTATTTCTTAGCGAGAAATTTTTCTAACTCTTCAATCGAAAAGCCTTTGTCTTTCATATCTTGGGCGATCAATTGAATATTTTCATCTTTACGCGATTCAAGAACTGTTTGAAATTGATAGATGATGTCTCGTAATGTTTCTAATGGCAGCTGCTTAGCGGCGCTGCGAATGCGCTCTTCACTTTGATTGCCGAGTTCAGCTAGTAACTTTCCATACATGACTTTTTCTGGGCTTTCTTCTAATTGCTCTAAGATTCGAGCCATTTCATAAGTGGTAATAGACATAAGCGATTCAAGTTTCCGTATCGGTGGTTTTTATTTTTTGAGTTGTCAAATATACGCTTCATATTGTTTTTGGCAAATTAAATTATCAATTATATTGGTGATGAATGATTAAGATTCCCTACGTAGAAATATACCTTCTTATTATGTCCAGTACTCGATCTGCTACAAGCTTAGCTTTAACAATAAGGAGATAATGTTAAGATTAATCAGGTTATATTTGAAACATAAAAATAAATAGATGCATTAGAAGTTGCACATTATATTAAGGATAAAACATGTCACTTAACATTTCAGATCGCATTGAAGCTTTACGCCAATGGTTAACCAACAACAACCTCGATGCAGTTATCATTCCTCACGAAGATGAATACTTGGGCGAATATATTCCACTGCATAATGAAAGGCTTGCTTATATCTCGGGCTTTGTCGGATCAGCCGGTGCCGCAATCATCACTCAAGATCAGGCGGCTATTTTTGTCGATGGTCGATATACCATTCAAGTCACTAAACAAGCACCAAGTGATATTTTCTCTTATCATCATCTAATTCAACAACCACCTCTGCAATGGGCAAGTCAAAATCTTAAACAAGGTGCACGCCTTGCTATCGATCCAAAAATGCACTCTGCGGTTTGGTTTGAGAAAGCCGAAGTTCAGTTATCACAACAACTGCAGCTGATCAGCTTAGATCACAATCCGATTGATGTTATCTGGCAAGATCGTCCCGATCCTATTGAATCATCAATGCGTTTAATGGATCTTGAACTGGTAGGACAATCAAGTGCAGACAAGCGTCAACAAATTGCTGATATTCTAGTGAATGATAACCTTGATGCAGCTTTATTGACGCAATTAGACTCGGTGTGCTGGTTACTTAATATTCGTGGCTTAGACGTTTCTCGCCTGCCGGTACTATTAAGCCAAGCGATCATTCATCAAAATGGTAGCGTTGATTTCTTTATTGATCCCTCTCGTGTACCAGACAATTTCGCCCAACATGTTGGAGCCAATGTACGTGTTCACTCTCCTCTGCAACTTGAAACAGTATTAGCCTCATTGGCGACTAAAAAAGTATTAGTCGATCCAAGTACTTCTAATGCTTGGTTCTCACTGATATTGAATAAGCACAAGGCCATCATTCATCCTGCCGCGGATCCATGTCTATTACCTAAAGCTTGTAAAAATAACGTTGAAGCACAAGGGATGATCAATTGTCATGTCCGAGATGGCGTGGCGATGTCTTCTTTTTTATGTTGGTTAGATAAAGAAGTTGCGAGTGGTCGACTGCATGATGAAGATCTGTTAGCGACCAAACTACAACAATGTCGCGAACAAGATCCGACTCTGGCCGATTTAAGTTTCGATACTATTTCAGCGGCAGGCAGCAATGCAGCAATGTGTCATTACAATCACGCCGATCAATCTGAGTTTGGGAAGCTAAGTTTAAACAGTTTGTACTTAGTTGATTCTGGTGGCCAATATCAAGATGGCACCACAGATATTACTCGCACTATTGCGATTGGAACACCTTCAGAATTTATGAAGCAACAATATACTTTAGTGCTGAAAGGTCACATTGCTTTAGCCAGTGCTCGCTTTCCCAAAGGCACAACAGGTAGTCAACTGGATGTTTTGGCCCGCCAATTTTTATGGGCAAAAGGCTATAACTATGATCACGGTACCGGTCATGGTGTCGGTCACTTCTTAAGTGTGCATGAAGGCCCTCAGCGTATTTCACCTGCGTATAATGGTGTGGCGCTGCAAGCGGGCATGGTAGTTTCAAATGAACCCGGTTATTACCGTACCGATGAATTTGGTATTCGGATCGAGAACCTAGAGTTAATTAATCCAGTTGAAACCAATGGTGATCTGGAACTGCTTGGATTGCACTCTCTAACCCGTTGTCCTATTGATGTGCGAGCGATCAATGTTGATATGCTCAATCGTCCAGAACTCACTTGGCTCAATGATTATCATCAGAAAGTGTGGGATGATTTAAGCCCACTCGTGAATAGTGAGGTTAAAATCTGGCTGCAACACGCAACCCAACCATTACGTTACGCCGATTAATATCATCGAAAATAGTAACTATCAAAACAATAATGAAAAAGGCCTAACATTATCGCTAATGTTAGGCCTTATTGTTTCACGTGAAACATTCAAACTAACCAGAGTAAGCCGAATGCCAGTCAGTCCATACAGCTTCAAATCCTCGCGACTTTACCGCCGCTTCTACTTGTTGCGCTGAACGCTCATCACTGATGGCGAATTGCTCCAACTCAACATCGGCATTAGCGTAACCCCCAGGTTGTGTTTTGGAGGCTGCAGAAATACTGGTAACCCCTAACGCTAAAACATTATCTCTAAACTGTGGCGATTCACGTGTCGATAATGACAATTCAACTTGAGGGTTAAACAAGCGGTAAGCACAAATCAGCTGTACCAGTTGTTTATCTGTCATGACTGATTTAGGTTGAACACCACCTTCGCACGGTCTTAATCTTGGAAAAGAAATGGAGTAACGTGATTGCCAGTACTGTTTTTCAAGATACTGCAAATGGGTCGCAGTGAAAAAACAATCTGTTCTCCATTCTTCTAAGCCAATCAAAGCCCCAATGCCTATTTTATCGATGCCTGCTTTTGCCAGCCGATCAGGGGTGTCTAATCGATAATAAAAATCTTGTTTATTGCCGCGTAAATGATGCTGAGCATAAGTAGAAGGATGATAGGTTTCTTGGTATACCATCACCGCATCTAAACCTAAGGTTTTCAATTCGGCGTATTGATGCTGTTCAAGCGGCTGGACTTCCATAGCTAGATAATTGAATGACTGCTTGATTAAGGGGAGCGTTTGGCGAAAGTATTTCATTCCAACTTTAGTTTCATGCTCTCCGGTTACCAATAAAACACTATCGAACTTCATCGCTTTGATCGCACGGATTTCACCTGAAATCTCTATCAAATTTAATGTTTTGCGTTTGATGCGATTATCCATAGAAAAACCACAGTAACTACACGAATTGGCGCATAAGTTCGATAGATAAAGTGGTATATAGAAACCTATCGTATGACCAAACCTCTGACGAGTTAATCGATAGGATTGCTGTGCCATTTGTTCGATATAGCTTTCGGCCGCCGGCGAGATTAACGCTTTAAAATCTTCCAGATCAAGCTTATTTTTGCCTAGCGCTCGCTCTACATCTCGTGCGGTTTTACTGTATATCGACAGCTTAATATTATCCCAGTCTAATTTTTTAAAATGTTCAATAAAGCTCATCACCCACTCCTAAGATAAAAAAGAGGTTAATGGACTTGATGCAACCGCCTGATGACTACTCGCAGCTAATCCCGCAAGATAAGCGATTCTGCCCGCTTGTACTGAAAGTTTAAATGCTTCTGCCATCAAGTTCGGATCGTTGGCAGAGGTAATCGCAGTGTTAACCAGTACCGCATCTGCACCCAATTCCATTGCTTGAGCTGCGTGAGATGGCGCGCCAATTCCCGCATCGACAATCACCGGAATGTTTGCTTGATCGATAATAATTTCGAGAAAATCTTTCGATGCTAGTCCTTTATTGGACCCTATCGGCGAACCTAATGGCATGATTGCGGCACATCCAACTTGCTCTAAATGACGACACAGAACTGGATCGGCATGACAGTATGGTAGGACGACAAAACCGAGCTTTACTAATTCTTCTGCGGCTTTTAGGGTTTCTATTGGATCCGGCATTAAATATTTAGGATCGGGATGTATCTCTAATTTAAGCCAGTTAGTCGCCAAAGCTTCACGCGCTAATTCAGCCGCTAAAATCGCTTCTTTCACCCCTTTGGCGCCCGAGGTATTGGGTAATAAATTAATTTTTGCATTGATTAATGGCTTTAAAATATCATCATCTTGGTTATGTATATTGATCCGTTTTAATGCCATTGTACAAAGTTGCGTTCCTGAAACTTCCAATGCATTGGCCATTATTGATTGATTGGCGAACTTTCCCGTTCCGGTAAAAAGGCGAGAAGAAAAAATCTTATCGGCGATAACTAGACTATCTGATGAAGTATTAGGTTTCACAATTGTGGAAGATATCATTCACTCAGCCCCCTGCTATTGCTTGGAAAAGAGAAATTTGATCACCACTATTAATCTCAAATTCGTCCCAGCAAGAATGTGGGACGATGGTGTGATTTACCGTAATCGCTATATTGTTTATTTCAATTTCTAATTGTGTGAGTAAGCCACTCACAGAAGTCACACCATCCAGTAGCACCACTTCTTCATTGACCATTATATTCATCTTCTATCCTAGAAATTTGAACGTGTCCCTCCTCTTCCATATCTGCCGTTTATCTAGTCTTAAACTCTGTTAGAGGGCTTTCATCTTTATAAATGACAGCAAACTGGACATGAAGGATCTACGCTAATATTAAATTTTTGCCAAGCTAGCGTCTGACCATCAAATAAATTTAAAACGTTAGGCTTTAGCTTGGTATTGTTGCTTATCAGTTTGATTGCTTCTAATGCCTGAAGGTTACCTACAGTGCCGACAACCGGTCCGATCACGCCATTTTCAGAACATTTTAAGCCTGCGCTATTATCTTGGTAAGGAACCGCACAGTGATAACAAGGCTGTTTACTTTGCCTAAAATCAAACGTCATCAATTGGCCAACCCACCCAATTGCCGAGCCGGAAATTAAAGGTGTGCCCGATTCAACACAGGCTTTATTTACCGCTTGCCGAGTTGGGAAGTTATCACTGCAATCCAACACAACATCCGCCATCATCACTTCAAGTTTTAGTCTTTCATCTTGTAAGAATGATTCAACTGCACGGATTTTTGATTGTGAATCAAGTTGTTTAATTTGATGAACGGTCGATTTGGCCTTATTAACACCAATATCGGATTCTCTATAAATCACTTGGCGTTGTAAGTTAGAAGACTCAACGCTATCACCATCCGCCACCACCAACTGACCCACACCAGCCGAAGCAAGATATAAAGCTACCGATGAACCCAAACCGCCACAACCAACAATCAAAACTTTACTTGCCAATAAAAGTTCCTGACCCGACTCCCCAACTTCTGGAACCATAATTTGACGTTGATAGCGATGAAACTGTAAATCATTCATAGATAGCCTTAGATTGAAGCTTAATTATTAACTATGCAGGTTCGGCAACATCAGCCAGATCCTCCTGCATAATTTGTGCAAATTGATTGATGGCTAATTGTATATCAGGAGCTTCGGTAATGGCACGTACAACTGCCAAACTCGACACTCCACATTGCCAAACTTGTTTTGCGTTAGATAGGTCAATACCACCAATCGCCACCGTCGGTTCATGAGGCATTAAGCTGCTGATCATCTGTTGATATAATTTAAGCTTAATGACCCCTTGCGGCTTCGATGGCATTTGTTTCGTCGGTGTCGGAAATATATGCCCCAGTGCAATATAACTCGGGTTAAATTGTGCCGCTTTTAATACCTCATAATATCCATGAGTAGAGAGTCCTAAACGTAAGCCCATTTGCTGTATTAATTTCAAATCGGCCACTTGCAGATCTTCTTGGCCTAGATGTACACCATAAGCTTGATGTTTTATGGCCAATTGCCAATAATCATTGATAAACACCTGTGCATCATGTTCTTCGCCCAATGCGACCGCATGTTTAATTTGCTCTTCTAGGTCTTTCTGAAGCGGGTTTTTTATTCGCAATTGAACTGTTTTAACTCCTAGCATCAACAATTTTTCAATTTGACGATAATGAGTCACCACTGGGTACAAGTTAAATTTATCACGCTCTATTGGTTGATAATCAAACCATTGCTTCTCAATACAGTTCCAATTAAATTTAGCACTTCGCTCATTAACCATTATTAAAGGTGTCGGGAATAAAAAGCGTTCTGTTGGCCATGTTTCACGTGAAACACTCGAATCTGGTTCGCGTAATTTATTCATACTGCTGTGAGGTAACGGTACAGTCATTGCAGCACGGGCTAGCATCAATGCATCTTGAAGCGAGAACTCGAGACTTAAGCACGTAAAAAACCACGCAAGATGACGCTCACTATGTAGAGGAGCTATAACATGTGAGGAGCGTAATACACGATACTCTTGTTCTGCATTCAACCATACATCATGTAACTCACCCTCAAAGTAAGCATCAATATATAGCGTTTTATCATTCAATATTTCTGGTAGAGGTTGCCCATTCAAATACAATAGATAACGGTCTGCATTATTAATACTCAAAGTATCTTGCACCGCATCATGCAAAACCGAATAACATGTCGCCTGATCCTGATCAATAACAGCAATGTATTCGCAATGACCAGGACTTATGGCTATATCTTCAATCGCAAAACCTACCTGCTTTGCAGCAGATAAACAATTGGTGATCATTGAAGTCAGAGCTTGTTGTTGTGGGGGTAGCTTTATATGTACCATTAAACCTCCAGCTCAGATTCTTCATCGAGATGCGATTTAGCAGGATGATATAACTCTGAACCTGTCGCTAAAAACTCGGCCGATTTTTGTTTCATTCCTTCCAATGGATCATTGAACATTTTAATATCAATCGCTTGATCGGCGGCTACTTGTTTGGTGTCTTTGGCATACTCACGCACTTCTTGCGATATTTTCATTGAACAAAATTTAGGGCCACACATCGAGCAAAAATGAGCGACTTTACCTGATTCTTGCGGTAGCGTTTCATCATGAAAAGCCAGTGCAGTTTCAGGATCAAGAGAAAGATTGAATTGGTCATGCCAACGAAATTCAAAGCGTGCTTTCGATAAGGCATTATCTCGAATTTGTGCGCCAGGGTGACCTTTGGCCAAATCGCCAGCATGAGCAGCAAGTTTATAAGTAATAAGCCCTGTTTTTACATCTTCTTTATTTGGTAAACCCAAGTGCTCTTTTGGGGTGACATAACACAACATCGCACAACCAAACCAACCGATCATCGCCGCACCAATACCTGAGGTGATATGATCATAACCTGGTGCAATATCGGTGGTTAATGGCCCTAGAGTATAAAATGGAGCTTCATGACAATGCTTTAACTGCTCATCCATATTCTCTTTGATCATGTGCATAGGAACATGCCCAGGACCTTCAATCATCACTTGGACATCATATTGCCATGCGATTTTAGTCAACTCGCCTAATGTACGCAGTTCAGAAAATTGCGCTTCATCATTGGCATCAGCGATTGAACCTGGACGTAGGCCATCTCCCAGTGAAAGTGCTACATCATATTTGGCACAAATTTCACAGATCTCACGAAAATGAGTATAAAGAAAGCTTTCTTGGTGATGAGCTAAGCACCACTTTGCAATGAT
This sequence comes from Vibrio sp. S11_S32, assembly GCF_014694465.1. Lineage (NCBI taxonomy): Bacteria > Pseudomonadati > Pseudomonadota > Gammaproteobacteria > Vibrionales > Vibrionaceae > Vibrio > Vibrio sp. S11_S32. The sequence goes on from NZ_JAAUWS010000031.1 coordinate 26,426, forward strand.
CGAGCCACCACGAGAAACAATCCCAGTCACCCGCTTAGCCGTCATCGGCACATAACGAAGTAACAGGCCAGCATGAATAGTAAAGTAATCCACCCCCTGCTCAGCTTGCTCAATTAAGGTGTCTCGCATCACTTCCCAATTAAGGTCCTCAGCGACACCGTTCACTTTTTCTAATGCTTGGTACATCGGAACCGTTCCAATTGGTACTGGGCTGTTACGTAAAATCCACTCTCGCGTTTCATGGATATTACGTCCCGTCGAAAGGTCCATTACAGTATCGCCGCCCCAACGTGTTGACCACACCAACTTCTCTACTTCTTCTTCGATTGATGAAGAAACAGAAGAATTACCTATATTGGCATTCACCTTAATTAAGAAATTACGCCCAATGATCATAGGTTCTGATTCAGGGTGATTAATATTAGATGGAATAATCGCACGCCCTTCCGCCACCTCTCGACGTACGAACTCAGGGGTGATCTCCTTTGGTAAATTAGCGCCAAAGTTATTGCCAGGATGCTGCTGATTTAACTGTTCATCCGCAAATTTCTGACGACCCATATTTTCACGAATGGCAATAAACTCCATTTCAGGGGTAATAATGCCTTTCCTCGCGTAATGCAATTGAGTGACGCATTGGTTTGGTTTGGCTTTTAGAATTCTAGGTAAGTTGCCATAACGAAGATTATCTAAGGTGTCATCGGCTAATCTTTGCTTGGCAAACGTGGAGCTGACATCTGATAACGTTTCAGTATCGTCGCGCTCAGTAATCCATTGTTCTCTTAGCTTTGGCAAGCCAGTATGGAGATCTATCTGGTAAGTTGGATCGGTATAAAGACCGGAAGTATCGTAGACCTGAATGGGCTCATTAGGAGACAATAATGGTTTTTCTTTACTCCCTCCAACCAAACTATCTGCTAGTGATATTTGACGCATAGGGACGCGAATGTCAGTGCGGCTACCTTGGATATAGGTTTTTTCTGAGTTTGGGTATGGTTGTACAGAAAGTGACTCAATGAAATTTTTAGCTTCCATACGAGCTTGTTTACGACTTGACGACATAGCATTTTCCTTTAACTTTTAGAGTTATAGTTCCCGAAGGAGTAAATGCTTGACGGATTTGATGCACAAGAATGCAGATCTGTGGATTCACAGTTACATTTATAGATGGGTAATATAAGAAAATTACTCTTCTCTCGTTCCCTTCGCAGGTATTAGCCTGATCAGGTTCAACGGATCCCGCAACGCGGTCTCAGCCTTATGGCACTCCGACAAGTCAGAAGAGTATATTTAGTGCTTAAATATTCAGCAAGCTATTTTAGATTTAATAACTAACAAAACCAAAAAGTGTGATGTTAAGCACTATTTTTTAAGTTTGTTAATTAATAATCCAAATAAACTCGAGTGAGTCTCTCTTAATTGACCAATTTTCCCATCAAAAGGAGCCTCACCTTCTAGATCAAACAATTTGGGCACCGCGACTCGTTGAGATGAGTAGATACCAGTATGCCCACTGAAGTAATAAGCGGTATAACACGCAATAGCAAAATAGAGTATGTATTCAGAACCAAATAGCTCAACCCCCATGATAGTACATGCCAGCGGAGTATTGGTTGCCGCTGCAAACACAGCGATGAAACCCAGTGCAGCAAATAATTCAGGTGGCGCCCCTAAAACCCAAGCTAAAGAATTACCTAATGTCGCACCAATAAAGAATAAAGGGGTGACTTCACCACCTTTAAACCCAACCGATAGCGTTAATGCGGTCAATACTAATTTAAGTATCCAGCTATACCACTCTGCACCACCTTGGTGGAAGGCTGAAACAATACTGACCCCGCCTTCACGGCTGCTATAAACCCCTAAACCAGTGTAATCGTAATTACCAATCAACTTAGTGATTAAAATAACTAAAACACCACCAATAAAGACAATCAGGTATGGATTTTTAAGCGTTAATTTAAAAAAGTCTTTTAATGAATGGGTCAACTCACCAAATAAGTATCCGGCGAGGCCAAAACCAACCCCAGCCACAATGATTTTTAAAAGCAAAAGTGGATCAACCTTTACAACATGATCGAGCATTTTAAAAGACTCTAAAAAATCAATCCGGTAATGAGTATGGTGCGTACCCAGTGCAGTACAAACAGTATCGGCAATAATAGCAGCAAATAATGCCGGAATAATTGCATCATACTTCAAGCGGCCAATTGCTAGCACTTCTAAGGCAAAAATAGCCCCCGTCAATGGCGTGCCAAATATCGCGCCAAAACCAGCCGCAATACCTGAAATTAGCAGTAGACGAGTGTCTGATGGTGATAACTTAAACCATTTTGCAAAACATTGAGAAGCAGCGCCACCAATCTGAACCGCAGTACCTTCACGTCCTGCTGAGCCACCAAATAGATGGGTAATAACCGTTGTGATAAGTACTAAAGGACCCATTCTAGTTGGGATCCCTGCACCTGGTTGGTGTATTTCATCCATGATGAGGTTATTACCACCATCTGAATTTTTACCAAGCTCTCGGTATAGATAAACAATCAGTAAGCCAGCAAAAGGCAAAAGATATAACAGCCAAGTATTGGCTTCACGGGTTGCTGTTGCTTCAGACAGTAGCCACAAAAAGAAAGCATTTAATGCGCCTATTACACTAGCAACAGGAACAATAATAATTATCCAACGTAAGATTTGGATAAATAACTTGGGATTTGGTTTAAGGGGGTGAGACATATATCTACCTAAAATAAATGAGTAATAGTATAGGATAGATATTGAAAAGCGTTGGAAACCTGCCGATAGATCTATCCCACCTAGCAGGAGTCATCATCTCAGAAAAAGACATTGAGCGGTTAAGGTGGAACTCCATCACCCGTGACGTGAGTCACAAAAACATTTTATACATCAATCACCAATAATTCAACTCTAGACACTTGATGTGGGTCATACAGGTGAAAAAAGACCTATTTTAATACGGTACGGCCACTGTATGTCACCTCAAAGTCATTGCCTTTACATGCTCTATATTTTAACTTTGTTCAGACGTAAAAAAGCCCGACTCTTTCGAATCAGGCTTTCATAAATAGTGGCGGAGTGGACGGGACTCCCTAATATCACCAATCTTGCGCGCCCCCCGACGTGACAGGCCGCTGTTTTTAATGATCGCTAACCAACTGAACTACCGTTTCGCAGTGCCATTACCCTTAAGTTCTATTTTATTCAGACGCAAAAAAGCCCGACTCTTTCGAATCAGGCTTTCATAAATAGTGGCGGAGTGGACGGGACTCGAACCCGCGACCCCCGGCGTGACAGGCCGGTATTCTAACCAACTGAACTACCACTCCGCAGTGTCTATTCAGTATACTAAATCAAAGCCTGG